>JALRIJ010000017.1 GCA_023255485.1 Flectobacillus sp. | reverse complement strand
ATATTATGGCATGTTAGATAATTCGACGGATTAGCAGAACTCATTTACGACGGTAGCTTACCACACCATGAATTGCTCGTTTTCCAAATTTGGCAATGGCATCGCAACCGTCTAAGGATTCTATCATTTCTATTTCTTTACTCTTAAATGAACTAATGGTCTCAAAGGGTACTTCTTTATTATCCAAGATATAAATGGGAACAGGGCTTGCTTCGGGGTTTTGGATACGTTTCAAATCACTTAGCACCTGCGATAGGGTCGTTTTTGCGGAGTTTCGCCAGCGTTCTTTTTGCGTTTGAATATAAACGGTATCGTTGCTTGCTTTTCCTTTTCCCACAATACGAATATCCATAATAGCTTCAGAATCGAAGCTTTTTCGGTTTACTAATTCCGTTTCATATTCGCCATTAATCAAATAAATCGGTCCATTCTTTTTATAAATGTCTTCCCGAAAAGCCTGAAACTGTTTTACTCCAGAAAAAGTCGTGTCTAACAAAGGCTTCCAATTGCCATTTTTATCTTGCATTTCACCTTTCACATGAATATTTAACAACCCTAAGGAATGAAATTGTCCTCCCTTTAAGCTAGTGACTTCAACCAGCCCTTCTTTGACACGCCAGCCAAAAAATTGCTGTGCATCCGTTTTTCCATAGACTTTTACTTGCTTGATTTTGCTAAAATCTAAGTCCGACAACCGCATCTCAGCAGACTGCAAACGTCCATCCAACACAATTCTTGGTGTAGTAGGCATCAGCAGAGTATCTTCTGTTCGCAATAAATCAAAACTAGGCGATTCAGACCAACAGGTATATCGCACGGGTTCAAGTGTGTATTGTTTATACAAAAATATAGCTTCGGGTAAGTCCTCGTGCTTCATATACACAAAAGCTCTTGGAGGTTTACCATCGGTAATAGGTTCATATTTATTTGTAGCCTCATTTGTCCTAAAACCATTGTGTTTCTTAATAATCAAGATTTCGTAGTTACTCAGCTTCGACAAAACGGTCTTGTCAGGAAATTCGATACCATTGACAAACACCCTAGCCTTATCTGGAATAGAATCTACTGTATAATGACTCGTTTCAAAGTCATCGGCATGGGAGAATCCAATCGGAAAACGTCGTCCTCCCCTTCTTGCCAGCGAATCACTCAATGACGATGGTATTGAAGAAATTAACGTCTCCAAAATAGTGGTATCTTTAAAGACTAAGTTTTTTCGATAATGAGTCGTGATAAATTTCGCAGCAATCGTTTTTCCTTCTTCCTTTTGGGCAAACGACCGAATCACACAAACCATTAGAAACAGCAGCGTTAAGATTTTTTTCATATTAATTCCGTTAAAGGTGATGTACGAAATTAACGAGCAATAAGCGGAAAGATTGTTAATAAGATGTTAATACTAAAGCCCTCGCTTTGGGGCGAAGGCTTTGGTTATTGGTTTTCAAAAAGCTATTTCATCACCACTCTGGTGTAACCCCTCCTCTCAAACGAGCGTTAAGAGCAATGCGGACAATTGGCATGAGTAGCGAAGCATCAGGACTGTCTTTGGTGAATTTCCAGTTTTCTAAGCGATAGCCAAATTCTACACGGAAAATACGAGCAACACCGTCGATACCATAACCAAACTCAGCATAATGAAGGTTTTGATTTCCTAAATATAAGTAGTTGGCAAAAAACTCTTCTCGAATCCCTAATTTACGTACCCAGGGCATTTGAGTAATGGCTAATTTTCGGAAACCTGCCATGGTCATAATGTCGATATAGGTTCCGTTGGTAGAATATTTAAAAGGGTCGATAAATTTCTTACTGGCTCCCCACACGTTGTTATCATAAAAACCTACCAAGCGGTGTGTCGTAAGCATATCCCCAATAGAAATCATGTTATTATTTCCGTTGAAATGCTTGTAATCGGCAAACGTCATGGCATCTCTGTTTAAGAAAACACCCGTTTGAGCAATGTAGTTAAAATTGGTATTAATCGATAAAGGAAAATTATGAGTAATCCCAAGTTCGATTGTCTGAAAATTCATCTCGCTTTTTAACGCATCTTTAAACGCTCCTCTATATTTGAATATAATCAAAGGCGATGAAGACAAGTCCACCAAACGAAGACTGTTGCGGTATTGTTTCTTCAAAAAAGGGCGATAATTTACCTGAAAACTTGACTGAAATGCATCGTTTGCCGCAAAATGAGTATCTGCCATTTCCTGGTTTTTAGGAAAATTAGGCGTATAAGGTTCGTTCTGAAAATTAATCCAATAATAGTCCGTCGTGTTTTCTAAAGGTGAACGACGAGCATATTCTAAAGAGGTACGGATAGACCATTTATTTGAAAAACGCTGTTGATACGTAAAGTTGACAAAATCTTTCTGGTATAATTTAACGTAGTTCTTTTTCAATAAAAGTGTTGATAAGGAGTTCAAATCCAAGCCAATAGGCGTATCCACGTTATACTGAGAAATAAAACGTCCTCCTGTTAAACTAATATCATCCTGTTCGGTTTTCCAACGCAATTTCAATGTTCCTGAAGACTGACCCAAGTTATAAGAGTAACGCCATGTTGGGTCAATTTCATACCAATCATAGCGGTTCATACGATAGCGATACAAGGCTCCCGTGTTTTGGACAAAGCCTTCAACCGTATTAAAGTTAAAGTCTAAGACAGGCGACTTATAGTAAATTTCATGCGGATAGAATCCTCGTGAATTATCTCCCCAAAAGAACGAACGGCTAAACAAAGCACTACCAATACCTAGTTTTAAATTTGCTTGTCGGAATGTTGAATACAAATCGGGTTGTACAGGCAATGACGATTTATTTTTGATAGCGAGGGTTAAATTCCCAACGTATGTTTGAAAAAAACCTTCTTTTTTTAGTTCCTCCCAATAATCATCTGCTTGTTCTGTTGCATTGGGCGATAACGCTATTTTATCATAACGATTTAATCCAGAAGCAATGTTGGCATCACTCCACTGACGTTTTAAATTCGTTGCCATGGAAGCCATCACCTGTTTTAATTGCTGTACTTCAAAATTGCGTTCTTGTAGGTTATAAATCTCTCTAAACTCATGTTCTTTTGGACGAGCAAGCAGCATCGGAGTACTCGGGTTAAAAGAATAGTTCGATACTTTTGCACGGTACTCGTAATTTCCGACAAAACCCATTACGCCCCCAGATGTACGTACCTTAAAATCGCTAGGGCACCAATTATCGCCCTGTTTAGCATAATCAATGTCAAAATGATATGCAATGTTGAAATGCCGATAATCTAACGATACCGCCACCAACCAAAGTCCCTTTGTACTCAAAGTTACCGTCCCAGAGAATACTTTTTCATCGTTGTTAAACCTTGGTTTTACCCCAATCACATAACACATCTCCCCTTTCACCAGTTTTGTCTCTAGCAAGCTAACATAATAATAATCAAGGGATTTTGGAGATAATGGCGATATACCTCCTGTTCCTACAATAGGCTTATAGAAATCAGGATTAACGAAGGGGTCTGCCTGAGGTTGAGCATGGTAGTTATTCCGAACAGCATGATAGTCGAACAAGTAAGCATGAGCGGTATCAACAGAAAAATGAGCAAAAGACTCCGACTGATACAACAACCCCTCCTCTACCCCTTCTGCTCGAAGAAGCTCTTTCCAAATATTGGGAATACGCTCCCATTTACCTGTATGCTGAATGAACACATCTGCCTCATAATGACGAAGGGCTTTGGCGTGTGCAGGAGCAACTTCGATAGCCTTTGTAAGAATGGACTGAGCATCAAGGCTATCCTGCTTACTTTTTGCCTGCAATGAAAATACGCCACAGAGCAAAGACAACACTACCAAACTATATTTTATCAAATTAGGCATTACTAATGGATTGTTTTCAGAAGAAGAAATTTCAAAATGAAATAAATGACGAAGTTACAAACATTCTTTGGCAGAATTACTAAGATTTTTAAAATGTTATTTAATGTCACTTTTAAAAACGTAAAACCAGTAAAGAATATGCGAAAAAGCGTACTCTTTACTGGTTTTACGATAAGGGCGGTCTATATTACAACAAAACAATATCATCGGCATTTGCCACGATAAACCCTTGTGATTTAAGATTTTGTGCTACCGTTTCAGAAGACTCCTTTGCTCTAGCAATGGCAATAATCGTATTTTCTTCATCCATAATTTCAAATACTTCCCCTTTTTCAAAACTATCTGAAACCTGCTGAATTCCCACAGCTAATAAACTATTTCTATTCAATAAGGCTTTTACAGCCCCTCCATCAATACGCACACTTCCCGAAATTAAGCTACCACTTGCCAGCCATTTTTGACGAGCCGAGAAACTCGCTTCTTGTGGAGCAAAGACCGTTCCCGTTGTTTCTTCTGTGGCTTTAATGATGCCATCAGGCACTTGCATTCCAAAAATCACCACTTTAATCCCCATGCGAGTAGCTAAACGGGTGTAGTTCAGTTTGGACACCATTCCGCCTAAACCCAAAGCTGATTTATCGGTATCGACAAAGCCCATAATCGTCTCGTCAATGACAGGAATAAAAGGAATAATTTTCTTATCTGCATCCAAGAAACCGCCCACCGAAGTACATAAAAGTAAAGCCGAAGCACCAAATCCCGTAGCAATTAACGTAGCAAGCTCGTCGTTATCCGAGAATTTTAGTTCCAAATTACTTACTACGTCATTTTCGTTAGCAATCGGAATAATGCCATTGTCCCATAGTTCTTGGTAGGTTTCCTTTAATTGTAAAAACTGATTACGATTAGCAAAATGTTGGCGTTCACAAAGGCTTTGAGCAATTGCAATACCATATTTGGCAAAGTAACCTGTATATTTTGCTAACAAAAGAGGGTTACCAATCGCTGCGGCTGCTTTACGTTCGGTGATACTTCCCTTGTAATCTTTGATAAAGCCTCGGCCTGCACCTACGGCTCCCGAAGACACTAATACCACATGATAGGTCTGACTCAATACCGCCACTTGACGGCAAATTTCTTGAAGTACCTCTTCGTTCAGTTCCCCCGTTTTATGGGTAATAGACGCTGTCCCGAATTTGATAACTACGATTGGTTTTGACATGAAAATGATGCTTAATAATAATTAGCAAGAGCTGTTAATCTATTTCTCGGGACAAAGATAGTTTTTTGCCTGCTTAATGCCGAACGCTTCTACACGATTCGTAAGATTTTAGCTCAATTAATCATCAAACTCGTCCATATATTTAATATGAACAAAGTAATTGTCTGCCACTCGATTATGAAATTGGCAATCGAGTTTCAGTCCTTCTCTCAGCAACTTAAGGTATTCGGCACGAGGAATTTCAATTGCACCATAACGTTTTACATTATCATTAATAAACTGGGTATCCAGTAGCACATATCCCTGTTTACGAAGCATTTCAATAAGGAAGTGAAACGCCACCTTAGAAGAGTTGGGAACAGTATAGAACATAGATTCTCCGAAATAAACCCCTCCAATTGCTACGCCATATAGTCCACCGACTAATTTATCATCCAAGTAGGCTTCGACCGAATGAGCAAAACCTTTTTCATGTAAAATGCAATAAGCATCAATAATTTCCTCCGAAATCCAAGTTTCATCATCGTCTCCACGAGGGGCAGCACAGTGAGTCATCACCGCTCTAAAATTGGTATTAAATCGAATATCGAAAAGTTTTTTATTAAGAATGGGCTTCAGAGACTTAGAAGGCTTGTAGGTATCAATGGGAATAATGGCTCTTGGATCGGGAGAGTACCAATAGAGCGTTCCATCGCTATCAGCCATCGGAAAGATTCCATTCGTATAACCATAAATTAAATCGTCGGCGGTAAGTTTATCCATTGTCTTATAAATTCATCGTTCAATAACTACTTACTGGCTCCAGTAGTATTCGGCAATATAATTCTGCCTGATTGTATTTTTAGGGTTACCAAGTATAAGCAATAATAGCGAAAAAAACAACTAGTTATTCTCAAATTGGAAAACTATTCACCCACAAATTCTGTTCCAGAAAAGAGACCCATGTAATAAAAATGATTCAACTAAAAATAATAAGTCATTCCTGTATCATTAGCCATCCGTTTTCGTCTAACTAGCATAAAAAGGGTATTTATGATAATATTTCGGGAAAGATTGAGTAAAAATACCGTCAAATCAAAAAAAGGCTTGCATCTTACATTTTGTTTTGATAAACTTTGCACGATTATTCTTTTTTGACCTGCGAGAGGTCATTATCTTATAGAGAATTTATTCCATTTTAGCTGTTTACTTTGGTGAAAAACACAACTAAACATATTCTTCTTTTAAGCACTACGCCTTCTCGTAGGCGATCATTCTTTTTTAGGGTCTGACCCTAAACTTCTCTCTTGTTGCCTATGTGGCAGCATAATTCTTTATCTGATACATATCTTATTTTCTTAGGATTCAACATACTTAACCGTAGCGGGTTACTGCTTTGCTTTTATACCCCAAAGGCAAAATAACTATCTCAAAATGAAAACTTTAGAAGTTTTGGGAAATCCAACCGAACAAAAATACACTGTCCAAGCGGCAACCTCAGAGCACTTGCATTTGGCTGAAGCCATCTGCCACGAAATGGAAGAATCAGCAAAAGCTCGTGGAACGGGTATTGCTAAGCGTTCGCCAGAATACCTCCGTGTAAAAATCAATGAAGGCAAAGCCATCATTGCTACTGACAACAACGGAGATTTTGTTGGATTTTGCTATATTGAAACATGGGAACATGGAAATTTCGTAGCCAATTCTGGGCTTATCGTTAAGCCAGAATGGAGACAATATGGTGTAGCTAAAAAAGTGAAGGAATTTGCTTTCCAGCTTTCTCGTACCAAATATCCTGATGCCAAAATTATTGGTATCACTACTTCATTAGCAGTAATGAAGATTAACTCTGAATTGGGTTATGAACCAACCACGTTCAGCAGACTTCCGGTAGATGATGCCTTCTGGAATGGCTGTAAGTCTTGCGTAAATTACGACGTTTTGAGCCGTACCGATCGTAAGCTTTGTCTATGTACAGGAATGATTTTTGACCCAGAGTGGGAGAAAAAAGCCAAAGAACGTACCGAAGAAGAACCTGCACCAACACAAGAAACGAGCAAACAAGAAATACATTCTGGCTGGAATTTCTTGAAAGATGTGAAAGTACTTGAACGTTTAAAGTCTATCAAAGAGAAATTGTTTTTGCGTCTAAAAAGTCGCAAATCAGAACGTGAGTTGGCGTAGTTAAGCTGAATAAATGAACAGAGAAAGCCAGCATACGGAATGGAAAGAATCTTGGCGTGACGATTACCTCAAATGGATTTGTGGTTTTGCAAACGCACAAGGTGGAATCTTGGTCATCGGCAAAAATGATAATGGCATTGTTGTAGGAATAAGTGACGCTCGCAAACTATTGGAGGATATCCCAAATAAAGTACGCCATTGCACATAAAGATTATAGTTCGGGAATACCGATTCAGATACGAGTTTATGACGATAAATTGAGTATTTGGAACAGCGCACAACTTCCCGAAGAGTGGACAATTAAACGCTTGACCGAAGTTCATTCTTCACAACCCTATAATCCTGCCATTGCCAATTGTTTTTTTAGGGCTGGTTTTATAGAATCATGGGGAAGAGGAACATTAGAAATCATCAGAGAATGTATGGAATATGGCATTCCTCAACCAAGTTTTAGATTTGATTCGGGCGTTTGGGTTGAATTTAAGGTGAAAGTTAGTTCGGAGAAAATGTCGGGGAAAACACTGGCTTTAATTACTCAAAATCAATATATAACCATTCCTGAAATAGCTGAAAACCTAAATGTTACAGAACGAACTATCGAACGAGCAATTAGAGAATTGAAAAGTGCTAAGATGATAGAACGAATCGGGCCAGATAAAGGAGGATATTGGAAGGTGATTGAATAAGACACACGACAACGATGGACGATAATCACCAGTAAAAAGAAATAGACGACTAAATTAGCAGTGTTTTTTGAACTTAGCGGATTATAAATCCTTTTTATCTGTACTTCGACTTACCCTTGGGAACAAGTCGAAGAGCGGGAAAACAGATAAAGGAACAGAAGAACAGGTAAAAAATTTCATATCTGATAGTATTATTTATGATATTGATGCTGATGTTTTGAGAGAATGCGTAAACCTCCGAAGAAGAAGAAAAATAAAAACACCTGATGCTATTATTGCAGCTACTGCATTAGCAAATGGATTCACAATTATTACAAATAACGAAAAAGATTTTGCCAATATTAAAGGGTTGAAAATTATTAATCCTTATAAGTTGTAAGGATAAGGTGGACAACAAAGACGGATTATTTTTCTCAATCATCGTATTTTCAAAGGGCAATTGTCCTTTTTAGTTATAAATTCAAATTTTAGTATTTCACATCCTGTGTAATACTTAAAACAACAAAATGAGCAAACCTAAAGTATTATTAGCATTTTCGGGAGGTCTGGATACCTCTTATTGTGTAAAGTATTTATCTGACGAACGTGGTTACGAAGTACATGCGGCTTTGGTAAACACAGGTGGTTTTTCAGAAGCAGAATTAAAAGATATTGAGCAAAAAGCATTCGGCTTAGGGGTTGCTTCGTACAAGACCTTAGACGTTGTTCAAAAATATTACCATGAGTGTATCCGTTACATGGTGTTTGGTAACGTCTTGAAAAACAATACATACCCACTTTCAGTATCGGCAGAACGTGTATTCCAAGCAACGGCTATCGCTGAATATGCTAATGAAATTGGTGCAACCGCAATCGCTCACGGAAGTACAGGAGCTGGAAACGACCAAGTACGTTTCGACGTGGTATTCCGCATTTTATGCCCAGAGGTTGAAATCATTACGCCAATCCGTGATATGCAACTTTCTCGTGAAACTGAAATTGAATATTTGAAAGCAAAAGGTGTGGTGCGTGACTGGACAAAATCAACGTATTCAATCAACAAAGGACTTTGGGGTACTTCTGTAGGTGGAAAAGAAACCTTGACTTCTAACGGTTATTTACCAGAAGAAGCGTGGCCAACTCAGGTAACTAAAACAGGTGAAGAGGTAGTTACGCTACAATTTGAAAAAGGCGAATTAGTTGGTCTGAATGGCGAAGCCATGTCTCCTGTAGAAGCAATTGTTAAATTAACAGACATCGCTGCTCCTTATGGCGTAGGTCGTGACATTCACGTTGGCGATACTATTATTGGTATTAAAGGACGTGTAGGTTTTGAGGCATCAGCTCCTTTGTTAATTATCAAGGCTCACCACTTATTGGAGAAACACACCTTAACAAAACAACAATTATATTGGAAGCAAAACATTGCTGAAATGTATGGAACGATGTTACACGAAGGACAATTTTTAGACCCAGTAATGCGTAACTTTGAAACTTTCTTGGCAGATACACAAGATAATGTAACGGGTTCAGTAAACATCCAATTAGCTCCTTACCGTTATTATGTAACAGGTATCGAATCGAAATACGATTTGATGTCATCAGTATTTGGTTCTTATGGCGAAATGAACAATGCTTGGTCTGGAGAAGATGTACGAGGTTTCTCGAAAATCGTTTCTAACCAAACAATGATTCACCGTAAGGTTAGCGACCATGCGGCTAATAACTAGCAATTGAAATTACGTAAGTAATAACGTGTACTTAGTAATTATTACAAGAGCTGGTTCTAAGACCGCTCTTGTAGTAATTACTATTTTTATAAATGCTCATTCGTTATTTTTAATATCAGGTAGTACAATTTTTAAGTATTCTAAACAATACAGTCATGCTTATATCCATCAAAGGTGTTTTTGAAAACGGGCAAATTACCCTCTCCGAATTACCAAAGGCTCAGCAAAAGTTGAATGTAATTGTAACATTCATGGAAGATGTTATTGTCGAACGTCCCAAAAAACGAAAAGCTGGTGTATTGAGTGGTAAAATTTGGATGGCAGATGATTTCAATGCTCCGTTAGACGACCTTAAAGATTATATGTAATGGATATTTTACTTGACACCCATACATTATTATGGTTTTTGGAAGATAATCCTTCTCTAACGCCCCAAGCAAAGGAGTTAATTGAAGATATGGAAAATACCATTTATGTAAGCATTATTAGTTTTTATGAAATAAGCATAAAGCTCTCCATTGGCAAATTAAGGCTACCTGACACACTTAACGATACGATTCAAAAAACAATTGCTTCTGATATTTCAATTATTGAAATGAATACTGAACACGTAGTTGCGTATCAGGAGATTCCAGTTAATCCAAATCATAGAGACCCCTTTGACCGAATGCTGATTGCTACGGCAATCCATGAAGACTTTTATCTCATTTCAGCAGATGGGAAATTCAAAGATTACTCTTCTATTCTAAAATTAATCTCAATACAATGATTAAAGTAGGTATTATTGGCGGTGCAGGCTATACAGGCGGCGAACTTTTACGCATCTTGATAAATCACCCAGAAGTAGAAATTAGTTATGTAAACTCAAAATCTCAAGTAGGAAAACCTGTTTATGCAACGCATACCGATTTATTGGGCGATACAGAACTACTCTTTTCAGAAGATTTACATACGAATATTGATGTGGTCTTCTTATGTTCTGGACATGGTGAATCGACAAAATTCTTGGCGGCAAACCCTGAGTTCAAGAACATTAAAATTATTGACCTAAGCACCGACTTCCGTGACCAATCTGCGGGCTTTGTCTATGGACTTGCTGAATTGCAACGTGAAAAAATCAAGACTGCTCAACACATTGCTAACCCAGGTTGTTTTGCTACGTCTATCGAATTGGCTTTGTTGCCTTTAGCAAAAGCTGGTTTGGTAAAAGATGCCATTCATATTTCGGCAGTCACGGGTTCAACGGGAGCTGGACAATCGCTTTCTGCGACGAGTCATTTTTCTTGGAGAAATAATAACATCTCTATCTATAAGGCATTTACGCACCAACACCTTACCGAAATTGGTATGGTGGTAAACAACTTACAAGACGGATTCGACGAAGCAATTAACTTTATTCCTTACCGTGGTAACTTCACCCGAGGAATTATGGCAAATGTCTATACCAAATTTGAGGGTACTTTAGAAGAAGCCAAAGCTTTGTACAAAGCCTACTACGCAACTCACCCTTTTGTTACGGTAGCGGATTCACCAATTGACGTGAAACAAGTAGTGAATACCAATAAAGGAATCCTTCATTTAGAAGTTCAAAATGGTAATTTACTTATCACCAGTGTAATTGATAACCTTACCAAAGGTGCTTCTGGTCAAGCAGTACAAAATATGAACCTGATTTTTGGCTTAGACGAACAAACAGGTTTACGATTGAAGTCGGTTGGATTCTAAAGAAAAGCCATAGAGTGATTAAAATCACCCTCTAGTAATTTCATCGATACAGTATCTTTGTTGAGGTTGTGTAAAAAGTCAAAAGTTTATAAGATTAAAGTAAAGCTAAAGACAGACATTTTATTTGGTAAAAATGCTTTAAACTTTCAACTCTACACTTTTTACATACTTTCAACAAATTTTAAGCCTGTATTACCCATTCAGGCTTCATCACAAACTCCTACAAAATGAAAACAGTACTAAGTCTATTATTATTTTGCCTAACCAGTATTAGTGTCTTTGCTCAAGAAGAAGTTTATAGTCGTAAAGGAGAAGCCTTTGTCTATTGGGGTTACAACCGTTCGACTTATACCAATTCTGACATCCACTTTATGGGTAAAGGATATGATTTTACGTTGTATAATGTTATTGCCAAAGACGCACCAACACCTTTTAGTGAAGTCACCAGTACCTACATTAATCCATCGTTGCTTTCTATTCCACAGTTTAATTTTCGTGGTGGATATTTCATTAACGATCACTGGGCAATTTCATTAGGTTGGGATCACATGAAGTATGTAGCCGACGATTGGCAAACAGTAAAAATGACGGGAACGATTTCGCCCATTGTATCAAGTCCTACCATCATTGTTGACCCTCAATACGTAGGTACATCTAACAATACCAATGTTGTATTGAATCCAGACCGTTTCTTGCACTTAGAACATACTGATGGTTTCAATTATGCAGCTGTAGAACTTGACCGTTATGATCGCCTTTGGACAGCCAAGAAAGCCAAAAACCTTAGCCTTGACTGGTTAGTTGGTGCAGGAGTTGGTGCAATGATTCCACGTAGTGACGTTCATTTATTCTCAGTGGGTGCAAATCATTACTGGAATGTTTCGGGTTATGGTGCGTCGTTGAAAGCAGGTTTACGCTTAGATTTCTCCCGAAGGATGTTCTTCCAGACAGATCTTAAAGGAGGATTCTCTCGCTTAAATGCCATTCCGACAACAGGACAAGATGGAGACTACGCACAACAAAGTATCTGGTGGGGCGAATTCTATGGTGTTCTTGGTTACAAATTCGGAAAAATCAAAAAGAAAAAATAATCATTTTGATTCGCATCAAACGCTCATAAAACTAGTGTTTGATGACTTATCTCTTTATCACAACAACATACAGACATGAATTTATTTAATGTTTATCCCTTATATGACATCGAACCTGTAAAAGCAAAAGGAAGCTATTTATGGGACAAAAATGGAGAAGAATACCTTGATTTGTACGGAGGTCATGCCGTTATTTCAATCGGACATTCGCACCCTCACTATGTTTATAAGCTAACAGAACAATTAAGCAATATTGGCTTTTACTCAAACTCAGTAAAAATTCCGATTCAAAACGAATTAGCTGATAAATTAGGTAAGCTTTCTGGTTATGAAGACTACGATCTTTTTCTTTGTAACTCAGGAGCAGAAGCAAACGAAAATGCCCTCAAAACAGCTTCTTTTTTCAATGGTCGTAAAAAAGTGATTGCTTTTTCTAAAGCATTTCACGGAAGAACAGCAGGTGCAGTAGCCGCAACCGATAACAAAGCAATCATTGCCCCTGTCAACTACGACGAACACGTAAGCTTCTTACCTTTCAACGATATTGAAGCTCTTAAAGCTAATGTAACCGAAGAAACCTGTGCCGTTATCATGGAAGGAATTCAAGGCGTCGGTGGTATCAATGTTGCTTCTATCGAATTCTTGAAGGCAGCTAGAGAGGTCTGTGATAAAACAGGAGCTATTTTAATCTTAGACTCTGTACAATGTGGATACGGACGTTCGGGTAAATTTTTCTCTCACGATTTTGCAGGAATTAAACCCGATTTAATCACTACTGCGAAAGGAATGGGAAATGGTTTCCCGATTGGGGGTGTACTAATTTCACCAAAATTTCAAGCGAAATTTGGTATGTTAGGAACAACTTTTGGAGGTAATCACCTTGCTTGTGCTGCAGCCGTTGCCGTACTAGATGTAATGAAAGAAGAGAATTTAGTTGAAAACGCACAGAAAATGGGCGATTATCTATTCTCGAATTTAAAGCAAATCGACGGTATCAAAGAATTACGGGGACGAGGTTTAATGGTTGGTATCGAGTTCGAACAACCTGTAGATAAAATTAGAGATACTCTCCTTTTTGACCATCACATTTTCTGTGGATATGCAGGGAAGCACACATTACGTTTGTTACCAAGCTTAGCAATTGGTAAAGCCGAATGTGATCGTTTTTTAGAAGCACTTAATCAAGTACTTTAACACCAGTTTTTAAGAGTAGCTTTATTGAATAAAGCTACTCTTTTGAATTTGGTGGAGTATCCTCATTTAAATCTTCATCTTCAAATAATTTTGTTACTATTTTCTTCCAAACGTTGGTCTCCTCTCTTTTTAAAATAGTTAAAGGTTGGTCATTGGTACGATGAAGGTTCAAGAGCCGTTGGTAAGTCGGTCCATGAATAAATGTACCACCCTCCCATGATGCGATCTCTCGTTCTTCATCATCAGAGGTATCGCCTCGAAAATGCCGAGCCAATAGAACATAATCAAATTTAAACATCGGTTTCATTGGTCTTTTGGGATTGATAAAACACCTGTAAAACAAGCTATTATCGAATACTTAAATATATCTTTAAGACTACGAAAAGGAAATAAGTAACAAAAAAAACATATTTCATAAAGATGATTTTCACCAAACCATCAAATTTCCCCACAAAAATGACAAGTAAATAGTTCAATTAGAAAATTACACAACATTTTTATTGTCAACAACTTAGATATGATATAACTTATAATAGTTCTATTTACATATTCCTTATTTAAAAGTTGAAATCTGCTTCTGAGTAGTTAAAAAATACTTCTGAGGAAGAAGATAAAAAAAAGTGATTTTGATATTACAAAGTAATGTCATTATTTTGCGTTTCTTTATATAATTTGTTAACTCTTTGTTGTGTTCTTTGTTCTGAAGAATGAATGAGGAGAAAACAACACATTATATGAAGTTGACGATAGGATAAGTGTCCCTCTAAATTTCTTCTAGAGCTAAAAGAAAAGAGCGAGAAGGATGAAAGTAAAAATAACGTTTTAACAATTTAATATGGCATTAATTACCAAAATCAGAGAAAAATCAGGAATTGCGGCGGGAGCTATCGCTGTCAGTTTGGTTTTATTCCTCGTTGGAAGCGATGTTTTCCAAGGTCGTTCTAGCCTTTTCGGAGGTTCGAGTGATGCAGTAGGAGAAATCAATGGTGAAACAATTAAGTACCAAGATTTCCAGAAAAAAGTAGAAGAGGCAACTCAGGCTTATACAGCTCAAGCTGGTAAAAGCCCAAGTGAACAAGAAAACGCTCAAATTCGTGAGCAAGTTTGGAACCAGTACATCATTGATTTGGCGTATGGTAAAGAATTTGAATCATTAGGATTAGCAGTTACGCCAGACGAATTAGTTGATATGGTTCAGGGTAAAAACATCCACCCTTCTGTTCGTCAACAATTCACTAACCCACAAACAGGTCAATTCGACAAAAATTATGTAATTCAGTTCTTGAAGAACTTAAAGACAATGTCGCCTGACCAACAAAAAGCATGGGCTAACTTTGAGAAATCATTAAGCCAAGACCGTTTAAGATCTAAATACGAGAACTTATTGAGAATGTCAACTTATACAACTAATGTTGAAGCTCAAAAAGAATACGTTGCTCAAACATCAAAAGCTGATGTTCGTTATTTGTATGTTCCTTTCTATTCAATTGCTGATTCTACTGTTAAAGTAACAGATTCGCAATTAGAAGAATATTTGAATGCTCACAAAGATTTATATAAAGGAGAAAACACTCGTTCAATCCAATATGTAACCTTCCCGACAGTTCCTTCAAAAGCAGATACAGCGATTTTCTACAACGACATCAAGCGTTTGGCTAAAGATTTAGCTATTTCGAAAAACGATTCAGCTTTTGCAATGATGAACTCAGACGTGAAAACTCCGTACTATGTAACACTTGCTGAAATCCCTGAAGCTGTAAAAAGTCAACTAGGAACAATGACTCCAGGTGGTATCTATGGACCTTTCAAGAACGATAACGTTTATTCGATTTACAAATACGGTGGTATCAAGAAAGATTCATTATTCACGGTACGTGCAAGCCATATCTTAATTCGTCCTGTAAATACTTCTGATTCGGCAAAAGCTCAGGCTAAGTCAAGAGCAGAAGGTATTTTAGCTCAAATTAAAGGTGGTGCTAATTTTGAAACATTAGCAAGCATCAATGGTGGTGATGGTACAGCTCAACAAGGTGGAGACTTAGGTTATTTCAAAAACAACGGTTCAATGGTTAAACCTTTTGAAAAAGCTGTTTTCGGATTTAATGGTACAGGTTTATTACCAGGTATTGTTGAAACAGACTTTGGTTACCACATCATTAAAGTAACAGAACCGAAAACTAATACTCGCTACAAGTTGGCAGCTATCAATCGTATTGTAGCACCGAGCCAAGCAACAATGGATGAGGTATTACGCAAAGCAGATGCATTTGCCGCAGCAAATAATTCTAAAGATGCATTTGAAGCAGCCATGAAGAAAGACAAAACATTACTAATGTTACGTGCTGATCGTATTCCTGAAGGAGCTGCTGGCTTTAACAACTTGCAAAGTGCTAGAGACATCGTTCGTTGGGCATTTAATGATGATACAAAAGTAGGCGACGTTTCAGAAGTATTCCAAAACGACAACCAGTACATCGTTGCCTTAGAAACTGGTAAAACAGAAAAAGGAAGCGTTAAGGTAGATGATTACCGTGATGAGTTAACAGCACGAGTTAGAGCAGAATTAAAGGCAGACATTATTTCTAAGAAATTAGCTGGTTTATCTGGCTCATTAGAGCAAATCGCTCAGAAATATGGTGCTGGAGCATTGGTAGAAACCGCTCAAGGCATTACAATGGCTCAAGGTACATTTACTTCAGCAGGTGCAGATCCAGCGGCTTTAGGTAAGGCATTTGGCTTAAAAGCAGGTCAGAAATCAAAACCTTTCAAAGGTGAGGCGGGTATTTTCATCATGGAAACTGTTAAAACTACTCCAGCTCCAGCTATTGCAGATTTAACCGCATACAAAAATTCAGCAAAAATGATGGCAGCTCAGAGAGCTTCGTATTATATCAACGAAGCAATCAAAGAAAATGCTAAAATTAGCGATAATAGAGCTAAATTCTATTAAGATAGAAAAAAAGACTCTGTGAATTTATTAGGAAAAGCACCTCAATTGAGGTGCTTTTCTTGTTTTATAACGTAGATTTGTAAGAAAATTGCACTTTACTCGTTAGAGACGTAATACTAATCTTCAATAATAAGAGGAAATAAGAATAATTCTGATGCAACGTAAACTCATTCAATTTCTACTCGTTTTCACTACCATTATAGCTCTAAATGTAGCTGCGAATCGTTTTTTCTTTAGAATTGATCTAACAGAAGAGAAACGATTTACCATTTCGGACGCCACTAAGAACTTACTAGGGAATTTAGAAGACGATATTCATATCAAAGTTTATCTAACAGGAAAGGGGATTCCCGCTGGGTTTAAACGCTTAGAAAATGCAGTACAAGAAACACTTGATGAGTTTAAAGTCTATGGAGGTAGTCGCATTCACTACGATTTTATCAACTTAAATACTGAAATTAAAGACGAAAAAGCTCGTAACGAAAAAATCGTTGAACTTGCTCAAATGGGTATCACCCCGACTAATGTAGTCAATAATGAAGATGGAAAGAAAACTCAGAGCTTAATTTTGCCTGGGGCAATTATTAGTTATAAAGACAGACAAATTGGTTCATTGCTATTGAAAGGTAATAAAATGGCCAGTCCGCAAGAAATTCTAAACCAGTCCTACGAAGGGGTAGAATATCAATTAGCTTCGGCGATAAAGCAATTAACAACGGAGGAAAAAAAGAAAATAGGCTTTTTCCTTAATTATAGCCATTTACCAGCCGTTAATCAATTAGACTTAATTGCAGCCCTAAAAAAGAATTATGAGCTTTATCCTGTCGATTTACGTAACTCTCCTACCCTTGATGGGCTAGATGCCGTAATCGTCATGAAACCTGACATTGGCTTCAATGAAGATGATAAATACAAAATTGACCAATTCATTATGCACGGAGGAAAAGCCCTGTTCTTTATGGATGCGGTTCGTGTTGACTCTGCAGCTCGTGAAGGAAGTATGACGCAACCTCTGAGCGTAAATCTAGAAGATTTACTTTTTAAATATGGTGTTCGGATGAACTTCAACCTTATTAAAGATGCTCAGATGTGTGCGGCTATCCCGATGGAGGTTGGTAATTTTGGTGACCGTTCTAACATCCAATTAGTCCCTTGGCAATATTACCCCTTAATTAATACCTTTGGCAAATCTCCCATCGTTAGAAATTTAGATGCTGTTTATACCAAATATGTTGGTTCTATCGATACCGTCAAGGCAATTGGTATCCAAAAAACACCTCTAATGATGACTTCTCGCTATACGCAATTATTGAATGCCCCTGCGGTATTAAGCTATAATTCTGCAAGTAAAGAGGTAGATATCAATCAATATAAAGCAGGAGAACAAATGATAAGCGTTTTGCTAGAAGGTAATTTTTCTTCTTTATATCAGAACCGCATTTTACCAAGTGACCCACGTTCGGCCTCATTTAAAGCAACAGGAGTACCTACCAAAATTATTGTTTGTTCGGATGGCGACATTCCTACGAATGATTTTGATCCCAAACACAATACTCCACTCCCTTTAGGTTTCGATAAGTTCTCGGGAAATACGTTTGCAAATAAGGATTTTGTCTTGAATGCCATCGACTATTTATTAGATGAAAATGGCGTAATATCAGCCAGAAATAAAGAAATCAAGCTTCGTCCTTTAGACAAATATGCCCTACAAAATGAACGTGAATACTGGCAAGCGATAAACCTTGTTGTCCCACTTGTTCTATTAGCTGCCTTTGGAGGAATTTTACATTGGAGAAGAAGAAAAACATACGCAGCATAAGGCAACAAAGCCAGCATATTTATTGGGTTATGAATTTAGAAGGGGAGATTTAGCACTAGGCTAGGTCTCCTATTTTTGTATTTTAACATTCCATTTACAGCAATTATAACAAAAAAGATGAAACTTATAACCGCTTTAAAATGAATTACTTGTAACTTCATTATAAAATATCACACCACTAAACGTATGAAGATAAAACACTTAACCTTATCTCTCTTTTGCTTATGTAGCTTGTACCAATTTACCTTCATGGGACAAGTAACAACACACCGCCTCAACAACATTTGGCGTTATCAAGAAGGTGACTACCCTAAAGATTCACTTATTAAAGCCGTTCAAAGTCAAAGCCTTACACTAGGATACAATGAAACGGTAGTACTAACGTTTAATAACCCATCAGCGAACAAGAGTCCTTACGAATTCCGCATTACTCCAACTGAATTATATAGTAAATGGCGTTTGATTGGAGAAGCTCCCGTATTAAACCTACCTACCCTTAATGGAGGAAATTACTCGTTAGAACTACGTACAGAAGATAAAGTAGTTGCTCAACTAGCGATTACGGTAAAACAAGCCTTCTGGCAAAAGTGGTGGTTTGTTCCCTCTATTATTTTGTATGTACTACTCTTAATTGGTATTTTCGTATATCTATTTCTACTCTACAATTTTAGGCAAAAACTAAAAATACAATACGTCCGAAATAGCATTGCAGCCGATCTTCACGACGAAGTGGGCTCAAACTTGACAAGTATTGCTATTTTTGTGGAATTACTTCGCAGAAAATCGCCTCCAGAACTATTTCCTATTTTGGATAAAATTAGTGCTAACTCTACGGAATCTGTTCAACTAATGCGTGATACTATTTGGGCCATTCAGGCAAAAAATGATGACTTTGAATTATTTACGCAAAAGTTGAAATCTCTTGCCAGTGAATTATTAGCAGCCAAAGATATTGCTCTCATGTTTGAATCAAAAATTGAGCATATCAAAAACGTTGTTGCAATGGAACAGCGAAAAAATGCTTACTTAATTTATAAAGAAGCCATCAATAACATTGTCAAACACTCCAATGCTAGTAAAGTCCTTATCAAATTATTTGTTGAAAACCAGCGAATATGGCTCATTATTAACGATAATGGTTGCGGATTTGATACGAGTCAAATTAGAGACGGAAATGGACTTCGCAACTTCATAGAACGAGCAGAAGTAAACGAAATGCAGTTTAGCATTGTGTCTGTAAAAGATGAGGGAACAACCATCACATTAGGTATTCCACTACCATAGTACAAGCAGTACACTCCCTAAAATTAGGGATTTAGCCCAGTTTGATTTTGCACTACCTTTAACCAATAATTTAGTAATCAATAATGCACTTATGATACGAGTAATCTTATTTGAAGATAATAAAAACATGAGGGAAAGCCTTTCTTTATATTTAGCAAGTAGCGACGGCATTTGGTTTGCTGGAGCATTTCCAGATGCTCGGAATGCAATTACAAGCGTGAAAAAGTTTAAACCAGATGTTATACTCATGGATATTCAGATGCCACAGGTATCAGGAATTGAGGCTACCATTGAAATCAAAAAGGTATACCCTAACGTGAAAATCTTGATTCAGACAATTTACGAAGACGATGATAAAGTATTTCAGGCAATCTGTGCAGGAGCAAATGGATATATCATCAAAAGCACTAAACCTGAAAATTATGTAAATGCTATTAAGGACGTATTTGTCGGAGGATCTCACCTCTCTCCTATAATTGCCGCCAAAGTTTTGGCAATGTTTCAGCACCAATTTGTGAGAATACAACCAACCTATATTGAACTAACACAACGAGAAAAAGAAATCTTGACTTGTATGGTTAAAGGGATGAGTTACAAAATGATTGCTGATGCCTGCGATATAAAATTCAGTACGGTATGTACTCATATCAAAAACATTTATGAAAAACTACACGTCAACTCTGCTCCTGAAGCTGTCGTCAAAGCATTGGAAATGAAGCTGGTATAATTGGCTTACGTAATAACACTAATCCTCTTCCCATAAGATAATAGGCAATGATTGCAGTGATATTCATAATCATTAATGAGATTTGAAAATATTCAGGAGATGTCTCAAAGAGATGTTTTCTAATAAAATCTGATACAATTGGAATCATACTGTTCATAAAGAAACCCATCGTAACCATAAATAGAGGTGTTTTTACCAACGACTTGCTAGCATCTTTTAAGATAAAATTAAAGGCGATTAAGCAAACGATAATTTTGTATATTTTTACTAAGAAGCTATTCTCTATGTTATGAGCATTCCATTGAACCAAGAGCGTCAATTTTAAGAGAAATAAACTTGATAATACCCCTGTAACGATGATAATGCCTCTTTTGAGTATTTTATTGGGCAGTGCAAAGTAGTAAAGGAAGGCAAAAGGAATATAGGAAGTAAACAGATAAAACGGACTCAAATAATAGCTATCTTGTCCTAAGAATTTATAAACATAGAACGTAATAATATCCAAAATACTGAGGCCTAAAAAATAATAGAAAAGGTATTTTGACCAGCTCATAGCTGAATAAAATTTAATAGCTATGACAACCAACACCAGTTGGACAGCCACAGCTATTAAATTAGTTATCTCATTAATTAATGTCCAATTAATCATAAATCAACGATTTCATTTAGGGAGCATGAGCAACTCCAGGAGAATCTGGCCCTATCACAGGTAATTTCAGTACCCCTGAAATGTAAACATGAACAACGTTATCAGAATCAAGTCCTAGTAATACTTTTACCAGTTCTGTTCCTTTGTGGTCCAAGATAGCTCTAATATGCTCTTTGTCAAACAAAATAGCAGTTGTTTTAATAGGTTCACCATTATTTTTTAAAACTAGAGAGTTAAAAGCCGTTAACTCTGTTTCATACGTACCTTCAGGTGTTATATCATTAGGGTCGTAGGTTGAATTTGCAATATTTTCTTCCATTGTTAAAAATTAGTTAAAGCGATTATGAACAAGACAAAGATATTCATATTTTTTACTGTTTATCTATCCTTAATTTTAGGGATAAACACCGTTCAAAGTCAAGTTAAGCCAAGCATAAAGCGAACGTGCCAAGGTATGTGGAATATCCCTGTAGAAGGACAAATAACAGCTAAGTGGTGCTATGCTTCAACAACGAAAATGATACTTGAATATTATAAAGGAGTTATTAAACTAAAACAAGTACCTACCCAATGCGAAATCGTAAAGCGAATCGACGGAAATGTTGATTTATTAAGCCCTACGTTTAGTTTTACCGATTGTACTTGTTCGAGTGCCTCTACGCAGGGTGGCATTGATTTAAAGGCAAATGAGATGGAAAAATGGATTACAGCGTTGAAAACTTGGGGCTTAAAAAATACGAAAACATTCCCTAAGGACTCAATCTCATTTGACTTGATGAAACGATACCTAGATCGATGTATTCCTCTCGTGCTATTGGTTCCTATGGCTCAAAGTCTTCATGCAATTGTCATTGCTGGTTATATTGAATACGGAAGTTGTAATGATGTTTTATTATTGATAAAAAATCCAGCAAGAGGGTGTTCTGAAAATGAAAATGGATGCGAACATTTTATGATTTACAATAAAATAACAAAAGACTTTAACCGAGATCGTAATAAAGCGTACTACATTCAATTTGAGAAGTATTTTAAGGCTCAACTAATCGTCCCTATGATATGAAACAACTACTATTATTACTTGTTTTACAAGGCTTTCTCACTACTACTTTTGCTCAAAATAACGTATCAACCAGTACCCTAACAAGCTCTTCTGTAGATAAATGGATTGTATCTGAGTCACAACTTTTTTTGCAGGAATTAATTGCTGGAACCTCCCCTATACTTCTAAACAAGTTGGGTATAAATCCCAATTACCTTCTAAATAAATTTCCTAGTAAAGTAGCTGAAATAACGATTGATTCAGCAGAGAATAAGAAAAAAGTAGTATTGGTAGAGTATGAGGTGTCTAGTACGAATAGCACTATTTTAGTGAAAGTATCGCCCGACAGTACTAATAAAAATGATTTTTATAGTTGCTGGCGTATTGCTTATGCTGGCCCTAAAAGCGGTTCTTTTGTGAACAAATGCCCTATCAATGTCTTAAATGTGGAATTACCAGAAGGTTTACTCCCTTATTTTAGACAGATTCCCGCTGCGAAAGGGATGATTACCTTAACACATATCGAAATAAAAGATAATTTGTGGATAAATAGCAGTACTCCAAATCAAATAATAAAAGTTAAAGACCTTGAACATATCAATGTCCACCAATTTAAATCAAGTAAACTAGCTCTTCAAACAAAGTTAAAGACAAGAACACAGGTGATGGATTTACAGAAATTACTAAACGAATAAACAAGATATTCTCTCTTGATATACCTTAACCTCCCTAGTAAATTCACCTCCGTCATAAAATATTTAACTCGTGACAATATAACAGAAACAGGCAATTTATCCGTAGATAAATTGCCTGTTTCTGTTATCGCCTCCCTAATATTGGGGATTCCATAAGTAGTAAGTTTTACGGAAATTTGAACTAACAAAGAACGTGAACATCTACTTACCCTACTCTTAAACTTAAATTCATATGCATAAATTTGACCACTCTTGCGAAATATTAAGCAATAGGCTTTATTTCAAAAAGTCCCAGAAGGTATTCAACTTAGCGGATATTATTATGCTTCAGGCAGATGTAAATTACACTATTTTTTACCTAAAAAATGGGAAGCGTTATGTTACTGCACGCTCTTTAAAGCTCTATGAAAGTCTTTTAGAAACCTATGGTTTTATTCGTACTCATCGAGCCTTCTTAATCAATCGGCTGCACGTGCAGGAATATGGTATAAATTCAGGCACAGCATTAATGAGTGAGAATATGACAGCTCCCATATCCAGACGAAAGATGAAAATCGTCAAAACAAAATAACGCTTACACAACTCATTGCATAAACTCTACCCTGTTTATCATTTTAGTCACATACAAATCCGCCACAAAAAAGGCTGTCTTATTCGAGACAGCCTTCTTGTTTTATGATACTTAAAAGTACTTATGCAATCACGATTGCTGCACCTTTTTCAACATCTTGTTCAACCGTTTTATACTTCACGTTTTCTTTGATTGAACCGTCTTGATACTGAACTGTTACTCGTTGGTTACGGTCTGCAATTTTGACAGCCTGACGTGGAGCAATTTTCTCTACCTCTCTTGCTTCGCTAGGGTCATGGTAGTCGTTACCTTCTAACTGCCCGCCTGCTAAACCACCTAAAAGGGAAGAAATTGCTTCGTCTTTTGAAAGTTGTAGTTTAACCTGTGGTTCTTGTTGGAAAGGTACTGATGGCATTTCCACTTCTACTTGCTGAGGCATATCTGCTTTCATCAAGAAGCTAACCGTATCTAAGTTGATACGGCTCAAGAAACGTTCAAATAATTTAACGGCTTCAAATTTGTAAACTAACAATGGATCTTTTTGCTCGAATACCGCATTCTGAACCGATTGCTTTAAGCCATCCATATCACGTAGGTGTTCTTTCCACTCTTGGTCAATTAAGCTCAACACAATTGATTTCTCAATATCTGCAATCACTTTTTTACCTGCTGTATCAATACTTTCCTGAGCATCAGCAAACATATTCGTCATCAAGTTTCCGTTCGTAATCGGTACTTGAATCGCTGAGTAACCTTGTGCAATTGCCTCTTGAGCAAAAGCAACAATTTTTTCCGCTAAAGCTCTGTTTTTAGCATGGTAATGCTTTTCAGCGGTATCATACAAACGAGTAGTACGTTGTTGGGTATTCAATCTTGGCAATTCGTCACGTGTAAACGGCACGTCAATACCAAGGATTTCAATACAACGTAATTCTAGTTCTTCGTAAGAAGCATTGTTTTGAACGATTTCCGAACAAACGTCATACGTTGTATTGGCAATATCCAACGATAAACGTTCGCCGAATAAAGCATTCTGACGACGTTTGTAAATAGCATTACGTTGGTAGTTCATCACGTCATCGTATTCTAAGAGACGCTTACGAATGCCAAAGTTATTTTCTTCTACTTTTTTCTGAGCTCTTTCTACCGAAGAGGTAATCATGGAATGCTGAATTACTTCGCCCTCTTCCATACCCATTCTGTCCATTACTTTGGCAATACGGTCTGAACCGAATTTACGCATCAAGTCATCGTCCAGCGATAAGAAGAATTGAGAAGAACCCACATCTCCTTGACGACCCGAACGTCCTCTTAACTGACGGTCAACACGACGAGATTCATGACGTTCTGTACCTACAATTGCTAAACCTCCCGCTGCTTTAGACTCAGGTGTTAATTTAATATCCGTACCACGACCAGCCATGTTGGTAGCAATGGTCACTCTTCCTGAATGCCCTGCTTCTGCTACAATTTCAGCCTCACGAGCGTGATGCTTCGCATTCAAGACATTGTGTTGAATCTTACGGATAGACAACAAACGGCTCAATAATTCTGAGTTTTCTACCGAAGTAGTACCCACCAATACAGGACGACCTGCTGTTACTAAATCTTGAATTTCTTCTGCAACGGCATTATACTTTTCACGAACGGTTTTGTAAACTTTATCTTCGTGGTCAGTACGAGAAATGCCTCTATTGGTTGGAATTGTTACTACATCCAATTTGTAGATTGACCAGAATTCACCTGCTTCCGTTTCAGCTGTACCTGTCATACCACATAATTTGTGATACATACGGAAGTAGTTTTGTAACGTAATGGTTGCATACGTTTGAGTAGCATCCTCAATATTTACATTTTCTTTCGCTTCAATTGCTTGGTGTAAGCCGTCTGAATAACGACGACCATCCATGATACGACCCGTTTGTTCGTCAACGATTTTCACTTTTCCTTCGTCGATGATGTATTCTGCATCTTTCTCGAACAAAGCATACGCTTTCAATAACTGACTTACGGTATGGATACGTTGCGTTTTAGCAGCATAATCACGAATTAACGCCTCTTTCTGAACCAAACGGTCATGTTCGTTGATTTCCGTATCTTTTTCAATCGCATTTAAGCTAATCGACAAATCTGGGATGATGAAGAAATCATTATCGTCCACCATACGAGCCATGAATTCATGTCCCTTTTCGGTCATTTCGATTTGATTATTCTTTTCTTCAATCGTAAACATCAACGGAGCATCTGCTTCTGGCATCAATTTCTGATTTTCTGCCAAATAGATATTTTCCGTTTCTTGTAAGATTTGTTTCATTCCCGTTTCTCCCAAAAACTTAATCAACGGACGACTCTTAGGGAAACCACGGTGAGCTCTGAATAAGGCTAAACCACCTTCTTTTTTATTGCCAGCAGCAATTAATTTTTTCGCTAAAACTAATTGTTCTTGAACGATTTTCTTTTGTTGTTCTACCAAACGAGAAACCAATGGGTTGAACATTTCGTAATCTTGTTCATCGCCACGAGCCATTGGCCCACTGATAATTAATGGGGTACGAGCATCATCAATTAACACGGAGTCAACCTCATCGACCATTGCGTAATGGTGTTTGCGTTGTACTTGCTCTTCTGGGCTACGAGCCATGTTATCACGTAGGTAATCAAAACCAAATTCGTTGTTGGTACCATACGTAATATCTGCTAAATATGCCTTACGACGCTCGTCTGTGTTCGGTTCGTGTTTATCGATACAGTCAACCGTTAAGCCATGGAACTCAAATAAAGGAGCATTCCATTCGGAGTCACGTTTTGCAAGGTAGTCGTTCACCGTTACTAAGTGTACGCCCAAACCAGCGAGTGCATTCAAGTACGAAGGAAGCGTTGAAACCAATGTTTTACCTTCCCCTGTTGCCATCTCAGCAATTTTTCCTTGGTGTAACGCAATACCACCTATCAACTGTACATCGTAGTGAATCATGTTCCACTCGATTTCATTACCCGCAGCTAACCATTTATTGTGCCAAATTGCTTTGTCGCCATCAATCACGACATTACCTTTCTTAGCAGCTAAGAATTTGTCATGTACCGTTGCTTCAACAACTAATTGCTTATTTTCAGTGAAGCGGCGAGCCGTTTCTTTCACTACAGCAAAAGCCTCAGGAAGAATATCTAATAAAACAACTTCTAA
>JALRIJ010000179.1 GCA_023255485.1 Flectobacillus sp. | reverse complement strand
CACTGCCAGGTTTTTACTGGGGAGTTTAAATGATTTTGATCCCGTTAAAGATGCGGTAGCTTATGAAGATCTACCGGAGATCGATCGCTATATGTTACATCGTATCTCGGAGGTGTTTACGGAAGTTACGGCAGCTTTTGAAAGTTTCCAATTTTTCCGCTTTTTTCAGACGGTACAGAATTTTTGTGTTGTCGATTTATCTAACTTTTATATCGACATCGCTAAGGATCGTTTATACATTTCTGGGTTGTACCCTGCATCTACACCCGTTTCTTTACCTAGTCCGCCAATAGCACCTGCCTGACTTTCAGCACCCCATCTTGCACGAAGGGCATAGGTAAAGTTGCGGTAAATATTAGCGAATGTTTCGATGTAACCTTCTGGATGTCCTGCTGGTTGGCGGGTATGTGCTTGTGCTTGTGCAGATAAGTTGCCTACTCCTGTACGGATAATACGAGAACCGTTTTCTTGATTGGTCAAAATAAGTGTATTGGGATCCATCTGCTTCCATTTTAGACCACCAAATTCACCATAAACACGAATGTTCAAATCGTTTTCTTCGCCATTACAGATTTGACTGTTATGTAAAACGCCTTTCGCACCGTTATCAAAACGAAGTAAAATATTGGCATCGTCATCTAGCTGACGACCTTCTACGAAAATACTAATGTCGGCACAAAGCTCTGTGATTTTTAAGCCTGTGATATACTCTGCAAGGTTTTCGGCATGTGTACCAATATCGCCAATACCACCCGCTGCACCACTACGAGCAGGGTCTGTACGCCAAGCTGCTTGTTTTTGGCCTGTCGCTTCTACCAACTGAGAGAGCCACCCTTGTGGATATTCCACAATTACTTTACGGATTTCGCCGATTGCTCCCGACTTGATGAGTTGACGAGCTTCTTTCACCATCGGATAGCCCGTATAGTTATGAGTTAACGCAAATAAAAGACCTGATTTTTCGACAATGACAGCCAATTCTTTTGCTTCCTCCATATTGAGGGTAATTGGCTTATCCATCACCACATGAAAACCATTTTCAAGAGCAAATTTTGCCGCAGGGAAATGTACGTGATTAGGCGTTACAATCGAAACAAAGTCCATTCGTTCGCCTTCTGGAAGTTCCTTTTCTTTCAAAATCATTTCTTCAAAAGAACCATAAACACGGTCTGCAGGAAGAAAGAGAGCATCACCAGTTTCCTTTGATTTTTCTGGATTTGAACTGAATGCTCCACAAACTAATTCAATTTGCCCGTCGAGAGCAGCCCCACGACGATGAACTGCACCGATGAAAGCTTCTAAACTTCCACCAATCATGCCCATTCTAATTTTTCTTGCCATTGTTAACTATTCGGATTTATACGGTAATTCTTTCGTCTTTGTAAAGGAATATCAAATATTAAAATAATTTTATTCCAAATCTAATGTATCAAAATGATAAATTAGTACTTTTGAGTCATATTTTAAACAAATGTAGTTATAAAATAGGGTATTTTAGCCCTGTTTTGCCTTGTCTTTAGACAAATTAAACAGAAAATACTGATAAACCTGTGTAGATAATCTCAAAATATTTTTGTTCTTTTGGGAGATTTTTTATTGATATTTTTATTAACGATTTAACTGTAGTCTATTTTTTTCTTTCAAAAAAGGTATAAAACTAAGTGTTTTTGTATCTTAGAATAGCTAAAAATATATGGACATATAGCTTAACAATTTAACTAATTTGAATCCCTTTTCAACTAAATCATAAACACACTCATTATGTCACAGACTGTTAACAGAAACAGACTTTTTATCGGTAGTTGCTTTGCCTTGATTACCACATCCATGGCTTTTGGAATTAGAGCAGGTGTTCTTACTCAACTTGGAGCTGAGTTTCAGTTAGATTCAGAACACTTAGGTTATGTAAACCAAATGGCCTTTTTAGGGTTTCCAATCGCAATGATTATTGGTGGACCTTTGTACAATGTACTGGGGCCTAAAAAAATTGTTTGGGTAGCCTTTATTACACACGTATTAGGCTTGGTATTAACAATCTTTTCAAGTGGATTCTGGTCGTTATTGATTTCAACATTCTTTGTAGGTTTTGGTAATGGTACTGTCGAAGCAGCATGTAACCCAATGATTTCGGATATGTTTGAAGGTAACGAAAAAACAAAAATGTTGAACCGTTTCCACATGTGGTTCCCTGGAGGTATCGTTATCGCAAGTTTACTATCTGAGTTTATGACTTCTGCGGGTATGGGCTGGCAAATTCAAATTGGTATCATCTTGATTCCTGCTTTAGCCTATGCGTTCACGTTCTTAGGACAAGCATTCCCTGAAAGTCAAGATGAAGGTGCGATTTCTACAGGAGAAAACTTCAAAGCAATGTTATCTCCTTTATATATTTTCATGTTGGTATGTATGGCTCTTACTGCGATTTCAGAATTCGGACCAGAGCAATGGATTGGACCAGTGTTAGGAAAAGCAGGTGCTAGTCCAATGTTAATTTTGGCATTGGTGACAGGCTTAATGGCGGTAGGTCGTTATTTTGCAGGGCCAATCGTTCACCGTTTAAATCCAACAGGAGTTTTATTAGGTTCGGCTATTTTTGCTACAATCGGGGTGGTTTTGATGGCTCAAGCAACAGGGCCAATGGTGTATGTATCTGCGGTTATTTTTGCAATCGGTGTATGTTATTTCTGGCCAACGATGATTGGTTTTGTAGCTGAAAACTTACCACGTACAGGTGCTTTCGGTCTATCTATTTTAGGAGGTATGGGGATGTTCTCTACGTCTATCTTCCAACCAATTATTGGTAAATGGTTAGATAACGAAAAAGCAGCAGCGGCAGCACAAGGTCTGACAGGTAATGACTTAGAATTAGCAGCAGGACAAGCAACCTTAGATAACATGGCGGTATTCCCGTTCATTCTAATTTTAGCCTTCATCGCTTTATTCTTCATCATGCGTAAGCGTCAGGCAGCACATTAATTTGTTATTTGATTTATAGTAATAAAATAAAAACTGTCAGTTTTCACTGGCAGTTTTTTTGTTTTATTGTGGCTAATATATCCAAGTTTGTAGCTAAAATCACTAATTTGCAGTTCAGAAAAAGAATCCATGTATGTATAAAATAGCTTGTTTTTTCATTCTTATCACCCTATGTGTTGCTTGCAAGCAAGATTTACGTCTTTTTGGTGAAGACCCTGTTACGATGTTGAAAGAATTTGGAAAGAAGAATCCTGAAAAAACGATTTTGGTTACCACTCGTGAAGGAAACTTTACGATTCGTCTTTATGATGATACTCCTCTACATCGAGCCAATTTTATTCGTCTGGTAAAAGGCGGTTTTTATGACGAGCGTTATTTTTATCGGAATGTTTATGAAACGGCAATTCAAGGGGGAGCTGGTTGGTATGGATTAGATTATGACATTCCAACGGAAGTATTACCCCAATATACCCACAAAAGAGGGGCTGTGTCGATGGCTCAATATGATATAAAAGAGAATCCTAAATTAGACACGTCATCGTCAGAATTTTTTATCGTAACGGACACCGAGCAAGCTGAAAAGTTTAACGGTATTTATACTGTAGTAGGGGAGGTGATTGCTGGAATGGAGGTTGTGGATAAAATCAAGAAAGCTCGAGCATACAATGAAGTACCCGAGCTTCCTGTTAAATTCTCAATGGAGCTTATCGACCATCCGTAACATCGACTGACTATCGTTGTGATGTTTCACTTCCGAAAGTTTTACCCAAGCTAAATTGTTAGATTCTTCTGAAACGATAATTGGCTCGTCTTTATCGGCTTCAAACAAAAAGCGAACGTCATAGTGCAAGTGAGCAGGAACGCCTTTGCGTTCAGGGATTTCGTGGATGTCTATATCAAAAATGGCAGGACTAATAACGCTAATATGTTGTAATCCCGTTTCTTCCTGAGCTTCTTTTAATGCAACGTTCAGTACGTCGCTATCGCCGTCGCAATGCCCACCCGTCTGAAACCATTTGTCTAGTTTTCGGTGGTGCGTTAATAGGGTATAAGTACGAGATTTATCCACAATCCAAGCAGAACCCGTTACGTGCCCAATCAATAAACTCCGTTCAAAACAAGCGGGGTTTTCTTTGACAAATTGTGTAATTTCTTTGGTAAAAATCGCTTCTTCTTCCGTAAAAGGAACGTGTTGTTCAAGAAGCGATAAAAGTTGATTTCTGTGCATTTAATTTTGTGTAATAGATTACAATAAAGCTGATTAGTGGCTAGTAAATAGTCAGCTTTATTCTCTGTGTAACTTTGCGGTTCTTTGCGTAATTCTGTGATACAACCATTAACAGCGAACATAGAGAATGATACCTTTAAGTACTCGTTGATAAGTGGTTTATGTTATTTTCTGTCTCAAGATATAGTATAAACCATAAGATAATAGTGGCTTATAGACATCTTTGAACATTAAACTGACAACTACTCAATTCACACTTACCGACCAAGTTCGTTCAAAGGTCTTATTTACCTCAAGCGTTTCAATACCTTCTTTTTGAGTCAACTCCTGATTATGATTTTCGCTATCCGCAATACCACACCACGGTTCGATACACACAAAGTTGGCATCTTTTGCTGCCCAAATGCCTAAGAAAGGAAAACCTTCAAAATCAAAGCTCAATTGATGCTTCGTTTTATCCGATTTCAAGACAATATTAGTTGATTTTAAGCCCTTAAACACTAACGCATCTTCGTAGAAAAGTTCTTTTCTAAGAGGCATTTTTGTTGTTTCATCCAACATCGTTTCTGGATTTAGACCAATCAAACCACCGTCTGCCAATGGCCAGCGAGCAAAGGTTTCTTGCTGATTAAATTCAAGAAAATAATCGTTGTAAGTCGTATCTTCTGTTAGTGGAACAGCAAAAGCAGGATGCCCACCTACTGAAAAGTAAAGGGTATTGTCTCCTGTATTATCGACTAAATAACTGACCGATAGTTGATTGTTTGTTAACGTATAACGTAAACGGAACTCAAACTCGAAAGGAAATACCGCTAAGGTATCAACATTGCTTTTCAACAGAAAGGTTAAGCTATCAACTTCTTGTTTTTCGACCTCAAATACATAATCTCTTGCAAAACCGTGACGAGGGAGTGAATAGCTTTTTCCATCGAATGTATAGCAATTATCTTTTAACGCCCCTACAATGGGAAACAACACGGGCGAAGATTTTCCCCAGAAAGCAGCGTCTGCACTCCAACAATAATCAATCCCGTTTTCTTTGTGAAAAATACTCGTTAATTCTGCCCCTTTTGGGTTAATGGTGACACGTAAAATAGCGTTTTCAAGCGTTAGCATGTTAGTACGTTGTTTTCTTGAATAGATTGAAAAAATAAGCAAAAAGGATAACCAAAACACAACCAATTAGATTGAGCCATAAGAATGCCGTGAGGTCTATCCACCAAGCATAAATGACAAAAACTTCGGCTAGAATTGCTGCCCAAAATACGGCATCTCCATGGATTTTTCGGAAATAGAAAGCCACTAAAAAAACGCCTAGAATTGTTCCATAAAACCAAGAACCTAGAATGTTCACGGCCTCAATTAAGCTGCCTAGGTTAGCGGCAAATTGTGCCACGATGATACAGAAAATTCCCCATCCTAAGGTCACCAAACGAGAAGTTGTCAAATAATGGCTATCGGACGCATTAGGGTTCAGAAGGCGTTTGTAAATATCAACAATCGTACAAGACGTTAAGGAACTAAAAGCCGATGCCATTGAACCCATGGAAGCTAATAGAATGACCGCAATCAGTAAACCGACCATGCCTACGGGTAAATATTTGGTTACAAACGAAAGGAAAATGTAATTGGTATCGTTGGTTTCTGCGTGTTCATCGTTTTTCTTGATTAAGGTTTTAACCTCGTCTCGTAGCCCATTCACTTGCTTATCAATACCTAAAACAGTCGTTTTAGCCGTTTCAATTTCCTGTGTATTGCCACTTTTTAGTGCGGAAGATAAACGATATACCGCTGCTTGTTTTTGCTCAAAAAGTTGTTTGTTATGCCCCTCAATTTGTTGATATTCGGATGTACTACTAACTTTCGATAATTCAGTTTGGTTGAAAAATAGAGGAGCTTCGTGAAATTGGTAAAATACAAAAACCAATGCCCCAACCAAAAGGATTAAAAATTGCATGGGTATTTTCAGAATACCATTCATTAGTAATCCTAGGCGACTTTCACCGACCGATTCCCCTGAGAGATAGCGACCTACCTGAGACTGGTCTGTCCCAAAATAAGACAATTGTAAAAAAAAGCCACCAATCAGACCCGACCAGACATTGTAGCGATTGTTAAGGTCAAATTTCCAGTCAATGACATTGAGTTTACCCATCTTTCCTGCCACTTTTAGGGTATCCACAAAACCCATTTCGGCAGGTAATAAATGGACAACCATATAACCAGCCAACAACATTCCGACTAGTACCACA
>JALRIJ010000178.1 GCA_023255485.1 Flectobacillus sp. | reverse complement strand
ATTATGAGGTTTTTAAAGTGACATTTCAAAATATTCCGATTCTTCTCAACGAAGAGAAATCAATTCTCTCCGTTGTCAGCCATCAGCCTAACAACGGAGAGAAACGATACTATTTCAACACCTCTACCGACACTTTACTTGTGCCATATACTCGGTGAGTTGCTTTTTGAAAGTCACTTTCTTGGGCTTTATAAATGTTATCCACGTATTTCTGTGGATTAATATCAAACAGCGGGAAAGCCGTTGACTGTACTTGAATCATGATTTTATGCCCTTTCTTGAAGGTATGCAATACATCTTGCAAACGGAAATTAATATCCGTCACTTTATTCGCTACTAAAGGCTCTGGCTTACTAAAGGAGTTTCTAAAACGAGAACGCATAATTTCGCTACGCACCATTTGTTGATACCCACCTAAGGTGATATTTTTGGGCGTGTAGGGGCTGTTTTTTTCATCTCCAGGATAGACATCTACTAACTTCACAAACCAGTCGGCATCTGTTCCTGTTGTCGCTATTTTCAGATTTGCCATAATTTCTCCCCCCAAGGTCATGTCTTCTGTTAATACGTCCGTTTCAAAGGTCAATACATCGGTTCTTCTTCCTGCAAAACGTTGGTCTTCGCTCATATAATTTCTTGGACTAAAGCCTAAAATTTGCTTGGGATCTTCGGTATAAGGAACAGGCTTGGCAGGGTCAGACACAAATTCTGAGAATCCCGTAGCAGGAGTTCCAGCAGCTATTTTGCCCGTAGGACTCAGATAAAAATCAATTTTTTGAGCGTTTTTCACAGGATATTCTGCAAATTCTTTCCACTCTTTTTTACCTGTATCAAACAACGTTGCCTCCGCTAAACCCGTTTTTCCATCACCCGATTCTTTCAAGAAATGCTTAAAAAATTTCAGTTCAATATTTTTTTGGTAATACGTCGCAATGCTATCGCCAAAATAAATATTAGAATGCAAATGATGCCCACGCTCACGAGCCCAATCGCCATGACCAAATGGCCCCATCACGATGGAGTTATACATCTTGGTATTGTATTTTTCTAGGTTTTTGTAGATGGTCAAAGGGCCATACAAATCTTCGGCATCAAACCACCCACCCACTACCATCATGGCTGGAGCATTTTTAAGGTCTTTTAAATGGGGAACAATGCTACGTTTTTGCCAGAAATCATCGTAATTCGGGTGTTCTACGTGTTCTTGCCAAAAGAAATTGTTCGTATAGTTTTTTCCTAAATTCTTCAAAGGCGACATCGACTTGTACCACTCAAACCCATCGTAAGTTTTGATAGTCGGAAATTGCTCTTCATACCAAGACGTTGGGGTTGGTTTGGGATGTTGCAAACCAAAAACAGGAAAGGTAAGTCCATAACCAATGGTAAATGCTCCATTATGGTGAAAATCATCAAAGAAAAAGTCTGACACGGGAGCTTGCGGCGACGAAGCTTTTAAGGCTGGATGCCCACACAAAGCCCCTGCAATGGTATAAAACCCTGGGTACGAAATACCATACTGCCCTACTCTCCCATTGTTGTTCGGAACATTTTTTACCAACCAGTCAATTGTATCATAGGTATCAGAAGCTTCGTCCACCTCTTTATTCGATTTTTTATTGGGGATATGCGGAGTCATGTTTGTCCATGTTCCTTCCGACATCCAACGTCCACGAACATCCTGATAGACAAAAATAAATTTCTCTCTCATCAAATGTCTTGAATACGACAGCAACTTAGGAAATTCATCTTTTCCATAAGGAGCTACATCGTAACAAGTACGTTGCATCAACATCGGGTATTGATTGCTTGGCGAAGCGTCTTTGGGCGTATATACATTGGTAAACAATTTGACTCCATCTCGCATTTCGATTTCGTATTGAGTTTTCACGAAATTCTCCCGAATAAAAGCAGAATCTAATTGAGCAAGAGTCACCGTCTGGGTTTGCCCTACAAGAGAAAGAGATAAGCTACAAAGTGTAAGTAGCAAGAATAGTTTTTTCATTTTTTCAATTTGTTGAGTGTTCTGCAATTTAAGACCTTCTCACTTGAAAAGAAAATATTTTGTTTGCAGGATAGTACACAGCCAGTAAGAGAAAGTCCCTCAATTTCCTCCATCATACGAATCCATGCAACCTTTACGTTGTTTAGTGCATCTATGAGGTAGTATCTCATTACACATTTTAAGCAAACAAGAGCATGAAAAAAATAAGCAGTCTATTCGTACTTCTTTTATCTTCTATTTCGTCGATTTTATACGGACAACAGCATCAAGAAGTGACCTTACAAAACTTTAGTAAGATTGATGTACAGGGAATCATGCAGGTAGAATTGGTAAAAAGTAAGGTGAACAAAGTTACTTCTGAAGCCTTAAATGGGGCAAACCTTGAGGACTTAACGGTGGCCGTTTCGGGCGATGAACTTTCGGTAAAAACTAAAATCTTCAAGCAACTTACTGACCAGAATAATAACAAGAAAATTACAGGTAAAAAGCAGTTCAAAATAACGATTGAATATACCAATGAGTTGGGAGGAATTATCGCAGGGCGTGGCGTAGAATTGAATGCAAATGAGGCACTAACAGGCAATCATTTAGTACTTGATGCTTCGTCTGGTGCGATTGTTAAATTGGATATTAATGTCAATAATTTGGTCGTATCTAGCGTACAAGGGGCAATTGTTACCCTAGACGGAAAGGCAGCATTTCTGCAAGCTAAAGTAAATACAGGGGGAGAATTGTTTGCGTATCAACTCAAAAGCGATGAAGCAGATATAAAAGCCAATACGGGTGGCGTAGCCGAAATTAGTGCAAACAATACCTTAGACGCTTCTGCAAGTACGGGTGGAACAATTAGCTATAAAGGAAAACCGAGCCAACAAAACATTAAAAAGACCTTAGGTGGTGAAATCCACGCAAACTAATGACTCATTGGATGAACTAAGCTAGGGACAAAATCCTTATGAATAAGAAGTGATACCATAATGGCTACCACTTCTTATTCATAAGCTTCATTAACTAATATGTACATCCTATGGCTCAGTTATTTAGTCCGTTAAAAATCAAAGACCTTGTCTTAAAGAACCGCATCGTGGTATCCCCGATGTGTCAATATTCATCCGTAGATGGCTTTACAAACGATTGGCATTTTGTCCATTTGGGTAGTAGAGCCGTAGGTGGAGCAGGCTTAGTCATTACCGAAGCCGCAGCAGTTTCTCCCGAAGGCAGAATTTCTCCCGACGATTTAGGAATCTGGAAAGATGAACATATCGAAGGGCTACAAAAAATCACAACGTTCATCAAGGCCAACGGAGCAGAAGCAGGTATTCAATTAGCTCATGCAGGAAGAAAGGCAAGTATGGCTTCGCAGTGGAAAGGAGGACAATTAGTCAGTGAAACAACAGGTGGTTGGCAAGTCGTTGGCCCTAGCGAAATCCCTTTCAATGAGGTTTATGGAACGCCCAAAGCACTAAGCAAAGCGGAAATAGCCCAAGTAATCAGCGATTTTACTTTGGCAACAGAAAGAGCGGTAAAAGCAGGATTTAGCGTCATCGAAATTCATGCGGCACATGGCTATTTAATTCACCAATTTTTATCGCCCCTAAGTAATCAACGTAACGACGAATATGGGGGTAGTTTTGAAAACAGAGTTCGTTTATTACTTGAAATTATCGCCTCTGTAAAACAAGTTTTACCCGAAACACATCCCTTATTTGTCCGTATTTCTGCAACCGAATGGGCAGAAGGAGGCTGGAACGAATCCGATTCGATTCAATTGGTTCATCTCTTACAAAAAGCTGGTGTTGATTTAATTGACACTTCCACAGGCGGAAATATTCATAACGCTAAAATCCCTGTTGCTCCTTCTTATCAGGTTACCTTTGCTCAACAAATCAAAGCAGAAACAGGCATTCTGACGGGTGCTGTAGGTTTACTAACGAGTGCTGTCCAAATGGAATCAATTCTGGTAACGGGTCAAGCCGATGTCATTTTCTTAGCTCGAGAACTACTTCGTGACCCCTATTTCCCACTCAGAGCGGCTGCCGAACTAGGACAAAAAGATGTTCAATGGCCCGTGCAATACGAACGTGGCAAGTTTAGGTAATATAAAAATAAAATACCCCTACGGTTGTCATTGCGGACAACAATAGGGGTATTTTACCAAATAGGGCTACTTCCCAAACTTTCCTCCAAAGAAATCTCCTTTGTTCCACGTTGGAGCTAAGGCTTCGTTAGCAGTAAAATAACCAATCAAGAAATTAACCTTTACGTGCATTGCCGCCGCTTGAAAATCGAAAGGCTGATTCATATCGTCTTGAGGGGTATGATAAATGGTGCTTCGCCAAGCGACATCCGATTTGCTTCTATCAATGGTATCTTCGGGTACGGTCATAAAACCACTTTTGATGAACAAAGCGGGAATGCCTTTTTTGATAAAACTAAAGTGATCGCTTCTCACAAAAACCACTTGCTCTGGAAATGGATCTGGACTCACTTTTAAATTAAGGATTTTGGTTGCTTGTGCTACTTGTTTTGACAGACTCGAATGTTGAGCTCCGTAGGGTACAATATCTAAAATCGGGTGAAAGAAAAAGGGCATATCTATCGCTAAGTTGGCTACCATTTTACCTTCTTTGATAGGGAAATTATTCGCAAAATAATCAGAACCCAATAAGCCATATTCTTCGCCCGTTACTACCGCAATGATGATAGAACGCTTAGGAGCTTTGGGTAAAGCCTTGAAAGCATGAGCAATTTCTAACAAAATAGACACCCCCGAAGCATTATCGTGAGCTCCATTGTAAATAGAATCGTTTTTCACGGGTGCACCCACACCAAAATGGTCGAGGTGAGCAGCATACACCACGTATTCATCTTTCAATTTAGGGTCACTCCCTTCAATTACCCCTACCAAATTAGAGCCTTGTACAAATTGATAAGCAGTCTGAACATTAAGTTTAGCACTGATATTCAGCGGGAATGACGATGCCTTATTTGCTTTTACATTGGCATAAACCTCCTCTATTTTCTTTCCTGAATTACTAAATAATTTATCGGCATACTCATTATTGAAGGTAGCAATGCCTTTCAATTCTTGAAAACCATCTTTGGCAATCTTATTTTCATCTAGCCATTTGAACGAACCTTGCTTGGCACGACGCACAGTTGCCTCCCATGTACTTCGCTTGTCTGTTGGAAGACTAAAGGCAATTACCCCAACTGCTCCACGCTTAATGGCTTCGTTGAATTTAATGGTGTTGTTGGTAAAATAGGCACGCTCGTTTGACCCAAAAGACTCAGGAGCAGCGTTGAGCATGACTACGATTTTGCCTTTTACGTCAATCCCTTGATAATCATCGTATTGTAATTCGGGAGCATGAACGCCAAAACCTACAAACACTAGTGGTGCTTCAATTTCAGACGATTCATTGATAAAATTAGGACTAAAAATGACGTGTTTGTTGTAGTCTAACACCTCTTCTTTCCCGTTGATAAGCAATGAAAAAGAACTATTTTTTTCTTTGACAATGCCTTTTCTCAGAGGAACTTTTTGAAGGTAACTCCCATTGATTGCAGGTTTTAAACCCAATGCCATAAACTGCGTTTCGACGTATTTGGACGCTAGTGCAAAGCCTTTTGTCCCTGGCTGGCGACCTTCTAATAAATCATCCGAAAGATAGGTCATCGTTGCTTTGATGGCATCTGGATTAATCGCTTGAAGAGCCTGCTTCGGAACGGACTGCCCAAGCACCGTAAGTTGCTGCCCTAATAAAAGGAGACAAGCCCCCATTAATTGTGTTTTTTTCATGTTGATGAATCGTTAATTGTAGGAAATAGTGGTTCAATCGTTATGCGAAATTTGTAGTCATTATACCTCCTCTTCGCTATCCAAAAAAGTCAGCAAATTATCCATCACTTTTGAAGACAATCTATCAAAAGCGGCATCGGTCATTCCTGATGTTTTATGGAAATAAAGAAGGTTAGGATAACGGTCTAAGTGTTCCATTCCAAAAGCCCCATCAAAGTCGAATATAGCAAAATTCTCAGGCTTTTCAAGCCAGTTGTACAAGGCATCCACTTCAAAAGTAGGCCCTACGGAGGTATTGATAAAAATTGAATTGGGTTTCATCAACGAAAACTCCTGCTCTCCCATCAGCTTTGTTCCTCTTGGTAAATGCGTTGTTACCACATCGCTCAGTGATAATAGAGTTGCTAACGAAACATACTGAATATGTTCTGACTCTAGGGCTTCTTTTCTTGTTCGACTAAAATACAAGACCTTCATGCCTAAGGCGACCGCTGCTTGAGCAAGCATTTGTCCGACTGCCCCTAGCCCAACAATACCCAGCACTTTACCTTTCAACTCAGTTTGCACAGGTTTCCATTGCTGCTTACCCATGCCTTTTGCCAGTACAATCAGTTGGGCTAAAATAAACTCCACGACTCCTTCATCGCCATAATCTCGTACTCCTT
>JALRIJ010000177.1 GCA_023255485.1 Flectobacillus sp. | reverse complement strand
GCCATTGCTCCTAATACATCTGTATAAAACGTATCCCCAATCATAAGACATTCCCTGGGTTTTACCCCAACGAGGTCTAAAGCATAATGATAGATTTCGGCATCGGGTTTTTTAAAGCCTGAGTTTTGAGGGGTAACAATATGTTCAAAATAATGGTCAATCTTTCCTGCTTGCATCTTGATAGCCTGCATTTCGTTGAATCCGTTGGTAATAATATGCAGGGGATATTTGGGACGTAAATAGGCTAAAATCTCTTGAGTATAAGGTAGTAATCCAGATTTTCGAGGTGAAATTTCTAAATATTTATCCGAAACGGCATCGCACAAACGATGATCATCTACTCCCAATTTAGAAAATACCATTCTAAAACGGTCGTGACGAAGGGTTGCTTGATTAATTAAGCCACGCTCGTACTGTAACCATAGTTTATGATTTACTTCGTTGAAGGTCTGGTGAAACTGTGCAGTTGAAGGAATACCAATGCTATGTAAATCAAAATGTACATATACTTCTTCCAAAGCGATTTTAGAGTTTTCACTGTGATCCCAAAGGGTATGATCAAGGTCAAAAAAGATGTGTTTGTACATGGTATGTTGTATTTGTTGATGAGCTGTTTATTTCTTTTAGCAGGCGACTGCAGTTATCTGCTAAAAGAAACGAAATGGTTATAGAAAGTATCGCTATGCTTTATAATCTTGCCTTATTTTCATTAAAATTTTCCCTAAATTATTTTCGCCAATACCATTACAAACACCCCAATAAGTATCTTTCCAATGGTTTGTTTCTTCTAAATATTTACTACTAGTAGCCAATAAACGACTTTTAAGAAAAGGGTCAGCAAATTTAATTCGTAAAACTCGCTCCATTTCCCAAAGCTTTCTTTCCTCCCAGTCATCACGAATCTTAGATTTTAACTCCCAAGCTAGTTGAATTGCCTTTTTGAAATCAATCTCTACAAATTGACTACGAATCGTTATATCTTGAAACTTGGCAGCCTGATACGCATTTTCACTATATGGATAAATCAAGGATTTATCTTCTGCATCAGGAATCATACACTTTTGCCCATTACTTAGAAAGAAACCCTTTTTTCCAAAAAATCCCGCAATCTTATCCTCTGTATGTTCCACATAAGGATACAGACCATTTTCTCCTTTAACAGGCTGATATAGGTTATCATCAAACAAAATGGGTTCTTGTTTCATCACTAAGCAAGTCTTATTTAAACAATTTGTTCCCTTTAGCAGGCGACTAAAGTCACCCGCTAAAGGGAACAAAATAGAATTCTCAATATGGATTTACTCAATCAGCTTAATAAACAAACGTTCCAAATTCAGATTGAATCGTTACTTGTTTTTTCTCAGCAGCTTCTACTCTACCGATGATTTGAGCATCAATTCCAAACGATTTTGAAATATCAATCAACGTCTGAGCATGTTCTGGTGCTAAATACACTTCCAAACGATGCCCCATGTTGAATACTTTATACATTTCTTTGAAATCAGTACCACTTTCTTCCTGAATCATTTTGAACAAAGGAGGCAATGCAAACATATTATCCTTAATGATATGTAAGTTATCCACAAAATGTAACACTTTCGTTTGAGCTCCGCCCGAACAGTGTACCATTCCATGAATTACAGGGCGTAATTCTTCTAAAAGTGCTTTTACGACAGGAGCGTAGGTACGAGTAGGCGAAAGAATCAATTGTCCTACGTTTAAAGGCGTACCAGCAACCGCTTCCGTTAAGTTTTTAGAACCGCTATATACCAATTCTTTCGGAACAGAAGGGTCAAAACTTTCTACGTATTTGGTCGCTAAATAATGTCCTAATACATCGTGACGAGCAGACGTTAAGCCATTACTTCCCATCCCGCCATTATATACTTTTTCGTAATTTGCTTGTCCGTCCGAAGCCAAACCCACAATCACATCACCTGCTTGAATGGTATGGTTTGAAATAACATCGGCACGTTTCATACGAGCAACCACCGTTGAATCCACGATGATGGTACGTACTAAATCACCAACGTCGGCAGTTTCTCCACCTGTACTCCAAATACCGATTCCATTATCACGTAACATTTGAAGAACCTCCTCGGTACCGTTGATAATTTCAGCAATTACTTCGCCAGGAATCAAATTTTTATTACGTCCAATCGTGCTTGATAACAACATATTATCGGTTGCACCCACACAAAGTAAATCGTCGGTATTCATCACTACGGCATCTTGAGCAATTCCTCTCCAAACCGAAATATCACCTGTTTCTTTCCAATAAAGATAGGCTAAAGACGATTTTGTACCTGCACCGTCTGCGTGCATAATGTTGCAATAAGCATCATCGCCGCCCAACATATCGGGAGATATTTTACAAAATGCTTGTGGAAAAAGTCCTTTATCCAACTTTTCGATGGCCTTGTGGACATCTTCTTTGGAGGCAGAAACACCTCGCTGCATATAACGATCAGTCATATCTGAAAGAATAGATGGTTGTGAAACCATCGAAATTAAATGTATATTAACTCAATACTATGGGGTACAACGGGCTTTAACCCGTTGGAATTCAGGTAACTGCAACGGGTTAAAACCCGTTGTACCCTATAACTGAGCGTATTCTTTAGCGAAATACGTCAAAATCACTTTTGCTCCTGCACGCTTGATAGACGTTAGACTTTCTACCATTGTTTTAGTACCGTCTAACCAACCATTTTGAGCGGCAGCTTTTACCATCGCATATTCACCCGAAACGTTGTAGGCCGCAATCGGCAAGTCAAAGTTGTCGTTCAGTAATTTAATGATGTCCAAATAAGCCAAAGCAGGTTTCACCATTAAGAAGTCTGCTCCTTCATTAAAATCCAATTCAGCTTCAAGCAAGGCTTCACGGCTATTGGCAGGATTCATTTGATAGGTTTTCTTGTCGCCAAATTTAGGAGCAGAATCGAGGGCATCACGGAAAGGACCATAAAATGCAGACGCATATTTTGCCGAATACGCCATGATACTCACGTTACTAAAACCTTCGATATCTAAGGCATCACGAAGGAACTCAATACGCCCGTCCATCATATCCGAAGGGCCAACGATGTCGGCACCTGCTTGAGCCTGAGCTACTGCCATTTTGGCTAAAATAGGCAAGGTTTCATCGTTCAAGATATTTCCTTTTTCATCCACATACCCATCGTGGCCATCGGCACTGTATGGGTCCATCGCTACATCGCTCATGATAGCAATGTCTGGAAATTGATTCTTGATTTTATTAATTGCTTCTAAATACAAACTTCCTTGACGGTAGCTTTCAGAAGCCGTTTTATCTTTTTTATCTTCTCCTAATTGAGGAAATAACGCAATGGAACGAATGCCTAAATCTTGTACGACAGCCATTTCTTCCAGCAATTTATCTAACGAATACCTAAAAATACCGGGCATAGATTTTACTTCGGTAGTCAGGTTCTGTCCTTCCATGACAAACATTGGATAAATGAAATCGTTGACAGATAAGGTTGTTTCTTCCACCATCGAGCGAATAGCTGCTGACTGGCGATTTCTACGGGGTCTTCTTAGCATGACGTTGTGAATAAATTTTAGGCTACAAAGGTACTCATTACTAAGCAAATGGCGAAAACATCTAAAAGAAATGCTGATTTACTCCTAAATTATCTCGGAGTGAATCAGCATTTAACGTTTGTTCTGTCGATTAAACAGATTGGGAAATTTGATTTATGGAGGTTTTTACATAACGTATTCTATCGTTTTTACCAATTGTTACTTTTTCAAATCAAGAACAACTTCCGTTCGGTTATAAGCACCAAAGAAACCAAGTCCTCCTTCGATATTGCCCGTTACTTGAACAGGTTCGGCAAAAGGATTTCCCTGTGAATCTCTTTGTTTGATGAGTTTGACTTGATAGGTATAAAATTCTTTTGAAATGGCTGCGACATTCGCAACAATTTTCTGATTTTTTACAACTGTATAACCGTAACTTGTATCCGCAGGGATGGCTTGGTCGTAATAATAGACACTTCCTTCCTTTGTAAAGGTTTGCCCATCTAGTCCGTAGTCAGAGAGGTAGGTATCTCGTTCAAAAATAGCAGGATACATACCCGATTCAATCGTCCTAACCTGCCATACACCTTTCGAATCTGGCCCTCTATATTCATTATTAAAAGTATAATAGACACTAATATTATAGTAGTTTTCCTCACCACTGACATCCTTCCATATCAGTTTAGGGTGCAACTGTATCCCCTGTGTTGTTGTCTGGTTTCCTTTTATGATTTGAATTGTCTTCTTATCCACCTTATTTTCAGGTACAGTACAAGTGGCTGTTACAGGAGGATACCCTGGTGCTGTAACCTTCAGTGTATAAGTTTTTCCCACAATAATCGGAAACTCTCGGGTATCCAATACAAAATAGCCTGCGGCTAAACGCTGAGAACCCCCAAGTAGCATTTGAATGAATACTCCCTTAAAACGAAGTTGTACTTGCTTTTGTCCGTCGCTTAGAATTACAAGAGCATTGGGTACAGGATGAACAATGTTCGAGTCAGAAACTAATCCAACCGTTGGAGAATTACTACTAATGTTAAATTTTATTAGCGTATCCTGCGGACATAAATAAGCTTCTACGACCAATTGCTTTGTAAAAGGAATCACGATGTCTGTAATTTTGGTTTCACAAGAAAAAAGAAGACTAGCACAAACTAGTAAAACGGGTAACAAAAACTTTTTTTGCATGATTAGTTAGATTTAGAATTTAAAGCTATAACTAAAGGAAGGAATTATTCCAAAGAGAGAATATTTTTTTAGGTAGGTTTCTGTAGTACCATTTCCTACTTCCCTAGAAGCGTAGTCATAAAAGAAAGGGTTCTTTTGTCCATATACATTATAGACACTCCATTCCCAAGTACGCTCGTGCCCTTTTTTCATTTTTCGGTGCAACTGAACACTCACATCTAAACGATGATAAGCTGCTGCTCGAAAACTGTTCCTCTCGCCATAGTCATAGGTATTTCCATTGCTAAAATAACCGTCACTTACTCCATTCGCTAAGGAGCTTCCAAATGTCTGATACCGAGACTGAGCCAAGGTGATGGCGTTGCCTGTACCATAAACCCATGTTGCCGATAGCGTTAGGCGTTTACTAGCTTTATAAATACCCACTAAAGAAAAATCATGGCGACGGTCGTAATGAGCCCAAAATTCTTTACCTCCGTTTAGATTGGGGTCTTGCTGTTTTGTCCATGAAAGGGTGTAGCCCAACCAACCCGAGAAACGCCCTACTTTTTTCTGAATCATTAATTCATATCCATTCGACCAACTTGTTCCTTGAGTGATTTGCTTTTGCCACAAATCATTCGATTTTTCTCCTTCTAGCAAACTCGATAAACCCTCTTCATCCAACAAAGAACTCGTACCCTCTCGAAGATTAACCACATTTTTCATGGTTTTATAATACCCCTCAAAGGTCAAGGTAATCCCTTTTTCAGGAAAGTCTTTTGCCATACCCAATGCAATTTGACGAGACTGCTGAGGCAAGACACTTGCCGTACTTGGCACCCAACGGTCGGTTGGTAAGCCCACTCCTGTATTAGACAATAGATGTACAAACTGGTTCATGGTCGCATACGAAGCTTTAAGGGCATAATCTCGTGGAAGTGTCCATGCCACAGAAAGCCGTGGTTCTAACCCTCCATAGCTAGCTTGTCCCGACGAAAAGCTTGCCCAACGTAAACCCACATTAATACGCAGATTACTTAAAGGACGATAAGTATCTTCTAGGTAAAGTCCTGTTTCTACGGCATGAATAGGGTCAATAGAGAGCTTATTCAAAAAAATATTAGCCGCAGAATCAATATCTACCGTCGAAAAAGAACGAGGCACAAAACGGTGATTAGTTACTTGAAAACCCATTTTTAGGCTATGCTCTGGATTAGGTAGATAGTCAATATCCACCTTAACACCCATATCACGAATACCCGACTGATAATCTAATTCATATTTCCGTAAAGACTTTTGATTATTGGCATCGTATTGATAGGTTTTCTTTGCTAAGTAAGTATTAAAAAAGTAATCGCTATAAATAAGAGACGTATTGGCAAATAGACGCTCACTAAAAAGGTGATTCCAACGTAAGGTTGCCGTAGAATTCCCCCAATAGAGTTGCCCTTTGGTTGTTTCTGGCGTGGTATTATCTTCGACAAAACCTTTATCTTTTCCTAAATAACTACTCAAATAGAGCTTATCCTTTTGTCCGAAATCATAGTTAATTTTAAAATTGGCATCGTAAAAATAATAACCTCCATCTTGATTGCTAGGGATAAAAGGGCGGTAAAACAAATCACCATACATTCTTCTTCCCGAAAAGAGGAACGACATTTTTTTGTTTTTGGTTAAAGGCCCATCCAAAGCCAAACGAGCCGACAAAATACCGATTCCTCCTTCTCCACGCAATTTTTCACGGTTTCCCTCTTTCATCTGCATTTCAATTACCGACGACAAACGCCCTCCGAAACGAGCAGGAAATCCTCCTTTGG
>JALRIJ010000176.1 GCA_023255485.1 Flectobacillus sp. | reverse complement strand
AAGCATCCCGTTGTTAGTTTCATTGCCTACTTGTACCCATTCTGGAGTTACTCCTGCTGCTTTAATGGCATTCAACACCGTTGTTGTATGATTATAAACATCGGTGTAAAGTTGGCTAATGGTATGACCAGTCCACCACGACGATTTCGTTTGCTGACCTGGGTCTGCCCATGAGTCGCTATAATGGAAATCAATCATCACTCGCATTCCTGCATTTTTTGCAAGAGTCGCCTTATAAACCACATCCGCTTGATTGCACCATCCGCCAGTTGGGTTAGCCCAAACACGAAGACGAATCGAATTCATTCCCTTTGCTTTCAGAATGGTAAAAATATCTTGTTCAGTGCCACTTGCATTGTAAAACTTGTAACCAGATGCGGCCATTTGATTGAACCAGCTAACGTCAGCTCCCTTAGCGAAGGTTGTTGCTGTAGTTCTTGCTGTAGCTGTGTTAGGAGTTGTACCTGTTGCAGAATCAATCGATGCTTGTTGACAGCCTGTTACCATTGAAAGAAACAAGGCTAAGATGGGTAAAAGTGCTTTTTTCATTTAATGAGATAGTTTTAAAATTGTTTTGTTATATAATTGAAATAGTAATACAAGTGCTTAGATGATATGTAACTATTTTTGTTATTTGTTGGACAAAATTAATTGGAGGCAGTTCGATTTTACTGGTAAATTCTGACTTTTGACTGGTAGTTTTGATTTTTTGTTCATTTTTTTTGAATTTATAGGATATTAATCGGATGTTTTATCATTGAAATTGATAATGAAAGGGCTTAAAGACGATGATGCTCTCGTAATTGCTTTCTGATAGCAAACTAAATAGGCTGAGGTTGGCTTAAATGAAGATTTTGGGAACACGTGTCTAATTTTACCAGTGAAAAGACTGTATGAACCAGTTATACAGGCAAATGGTTGGTTAAATTTGTACTATTAAATAACAGCAAAATTATATTTTACAATGAAGAATCCTTTATTAATACTACACTTTGTATTGGGCTGCGTTTTAAGTAGCTGTGCCAAGCAAGAAAGCACCCCTAATACGAATACAACAACACCTGTAACAACAGTAGTTGATACTTCTTTTGCCAAAGGTGCAGACATTAGTTGGGTGACAGAACAAGAAGCTAGTGGGGTTAAATTCTATAATCAAGATGGAACACAGGCAGATATTTTAACGGTACTAAAAAATAAAGGAATCAATGCAATTCGTTTGCGTGTGTGGGTAAACCCAAGTCCGAGCTGGAATGCCGCTGCCGATGTGGTAGCCAAAGCTAAAAGGGTAAAAGCTGCTGGAATGCGTTTACTAATTGATTTTCATTACAGTGATACATGGGCAGATCCTGCAAACCAGACAAAACCTGTTGCTTGGAAAGCCTTGGATTTTGCTAATCTAAAAGCCTCTTTATACAGCCATACGGTAGATGTAATGACACAATTAAAAACCGCAAATTGTTCGCCAGAATGGGTACAAATTGGGAATGAAACGAACGATGGAATGCTTTGGCCAGATGGAAAAGCAAGTACCAATATGGCAAATTTTGCTTCCTTGATTTCGGCTGGATACGATGCCGTAAAATCGGTGAGTGCTACTTCTCAAGTGATTGTTCATATCTCTAATGGGTATGATGCTTCTTTATTCAAATGGATGTTTATGGGGCTGACTTCCAATAATGCTAAATTTGATATTATTGGTATGTCTTTGTATCCATCTGCCTCGGATTGGAGTACCAAAAACCAACAGACCCTCACTAATATGACCAGTTTGATTGCTACTTTTAATAAAAAAGTGATGGTCGTTGAAGTGGGTATGCCCGCAAATGATCCAGTTAATTGTAAGAGTTTTTTAAGTGACATCATCACCAAAACGAAAGGAGTTGCTAAAGGAAAAGGCTTAGGCGTTTTTTATTGGGAACCACAATCATACAAGTCTTGGAAAGGCTATGGGCTAGGTGCGTTTGACGATACTGGAAAACCAAGTGTGGCAATGGATGCTTTTCTAAACTAGTCTATTTTATTATTAATTTTTATTACACATGAAACAATTTTGCTCGGCTTTGTTTGCAAGCCTATTTCTATTCTTGTGCCAACAATCAGTAGCTCAAGAACGTAAACACCTCAATTTTGACGAGAATTGGAAGTTTGCCTATGGCAATGCAAGTGATGCCGTAAAGGATTTTAACTACGGAATAAATGCCCTATTCTCGAAAAGTGGAAAAGCTAATGGAACTGCTATCGAACCTTCTTTTAATGATAAAAACTGGAGGACATTATCCTTACCTCACGATTGGGCGGTGGAACTTCCTTTTGTGTATTCTCCTAATTTTGATGTAGAATCGCACGGTTACAAGCCTGTGGGAGCTGCTTATCCCGAAACAAGCATTGGTTGGTATCGTAAGCATTTTAAAATTGCGAAACCAGCAGCAGGACAGCGTGTTCAAATCCAGTTTGATGGGGTTTTTAGAGATGCCAATTTCTGGATAAATGGCTTCTATTTAGGCAATACAAAAAGCGGTTATTTAGGTTCTTCGTTCGATATTACGAATTATTTAAACTTGAATCCTGAAAAAGAAAATGTCCTAGTGGTTCGAGTGGATGCTACCCAATATGAAGGTTGGTTTTATGAAGGGGCAGGGATTTATCGTCATGTGTGGTTAAATCATTATAACAATGTTCACTTAGCCGAAAATCCTGTTTTTGTACATACGTCAATAAAAGATAAAACCGCTACGATTAATGTAGAAACTAGCGTTGATAACGAATCGCTACAAGCGTCTTCGGCAACGGTTTATGCTTTAATTAAGGATAGAAATGGCAAAGTGGTAGCTCAAACTCCAGAGCAAAAAGTGAGTTTTGCTATCAATGAATCGAAGACGGTGAAGCAAAGTGTTACCTTGAAAAATCCAACGCTTTGGTCTTTAGAAAATCCATATTTGTATAAAGTAGAACCTGTGGTGAAAATAGGGGATAAGGTGGTTGATTCTCAGATAACTCGTTTCGGTATTCGTACGATTGATATTACGGATAAAGGCGTTTTCTTGAATGGTCAACACGTGAAAATCAAAGGAACAAATAATCATCAAGATCATGCTGGTGTAGGAAGTGCCTTACCTGATTACTTGCAATATTATCGTATTGAACAGTTGAAAGAGTTCGGTTCAAACGCTTATCGTGCGAGTCACCACGCTCCAACTCCCGAATTGTTGGATGCTTGCGATAGTTTAGGAATGTTGGTATTGGACGAAAATCGTTTGTTGAACAGTAGTCCACAGTACATGAAGGATTTTGAAAATTTATTGAAACGTGACCGTAGTCGTGCCTCAGTATTTTTGTGGTCAATCGGTAACGAAGAAGGCTATGTACAAGGAAATAACACAGGAAAATTAATTGCTGAAACCTTATTAGCCAAGCAACGTGAATTAGACCCAACCCGTCTAACAACTTATGCGGCAGATATGGCAAATGTATTCAAAGGAGTGAATGAAGTAGTTCCTGTTCGTGGATTCAACTATCGTCAGTTTGCCGTGGCAGATTACCATAAAGACCATCCAACGCAACCAATTATTGGTACAGAAATGGGAAGTACTGTAACCACTCGTGGTCAGTATGAAAAAGATACGGTTATCGGTTATGTTCCAGACCAAGACATTACGGCTCCGTGGTGGGCAAGTAAGGCGGAAACATGGTGGCAGTTAGCTGCTCCAAACGATTTCTGGTTAGGTGGTTTTATCTGGACTGGCTTCGATTATCGTGGAGAACCAACACCCTATAAATGGCCAAATATCAACTCACATTTTGGGATGATGGACGTGTGTGGATTCCCGAAAAATATCTATTACTACTATCAATCGTGGTGGACAGACAAGGATGTTTTACACCTTTCGCCACATTGGAACTGGGCAGGAAAAGAAGGACAACCGATTGATGTATGGGTAAATACCAATGCTGAAAATGTGGAGTTATTCTTGAATGATAAAAGTTTAGGCAAGAAAGAAATGCCTCGTAATGGTCACTTACAATGGGCTGTTCCTTACGAAGCAGGTGTGTTGAAAGCGGTAGCTCAGAAGAAAGGAAAACAGCTAACAGCTCAAGTACAAACGACTAACGTGCCATATAAAGTAGTGATTAGTCCGTCGAAAACTATCTTGTTGGCAGATGGAAAAGATGCTACGGTATTCAACATTTCGGTAGTTGATAAAGCAGGATTAGAAGTGCCAACTGCCAATACTCTAATTAGCTTCAAACTAGCAGGAGACGCTCAGATTATCGGTGTCGGAAATGGTGACCCAAGTAGCCACGAAGCCGATAAGTGTGAAGAAGGAAGATGGCAACGTCGTTTATTCAACGGTAAATGTCAAGTGATTCTTCAATCAGGAAAAACAGCTCAAAAACTTAGTTTTGAAGCCACTGCAAATGGCATTGAAGGAGCGAAAATAGAAGTGATTCAACACTAGGAATTAAAGAATAGGGTTTTACTAATTTGGATAAAAAACAAAAGCCAACCTTAATATAGGGTTGGTTTTTTGTTTGGTGGTGGTTTTGCTCGGCTTCAATCCAGATAATTGAATTAATCAAAAAGTGTAAAAACCAGCTATATCTTCTCCAAATTGGTACGTATTTCTTTAATTTGTTCTAAAGTTAGTCCTGTTACCTCCATGATAAACAGGTCATCAATTCCTTTTAAAACTAAATTTTCGGCAAGTTCAATTTTTGATTTCAGCCTTTCTTCTTGCCTAACTCTATCCTCTGCTTCTGACTGTAGAGAGAGAATTTCACTCGCTTTATAATGTAAATAGTCTAAATAACGGTTGTAGCTATATTGGTCGTCTCGTGGAAGTCGCATATAATCTAAGACTTCACCAGCTTCTTTAAGTCCTTTTGCTTTAAATTCGTCTTTTACCTCACTATTCTTCAAAAAATAAATCCATTCGTCTAAATTATCTTTAGCAATGTTGTTAAACTTATTAACTTTAATAATGTAAAATTCTGGGAAAATATCCGAAACTTTATCTTTCGAAAAGGCTGTTTTTTGTTTATCCGAGAGTGTTAATGTATCGTTTTGATGAAGCCCGAAAAAGCTTGTACTACCTTTATAGACGTAGTCTTGTCCTTGCCCAAGGTCGAAATAGACAATATTAACGGATATAATCTTTTTGATTTCAGAATATGCCTGACCAAGTGCCAAATTTTCGGTCAACGCTTTGGATGCCCCATAAGCCATTCGATGAAAAAAGTCAATCTCGTATGTATTTTGAATTTCGACAACGATGAGTTCTTTCTTAGAGTTTTGTGTTAAAATATCGACACGATTAAATTTGCTATCTTCGTTTTCTTGATTACTCTCACTCTCTAAAATTTTCTCAATACGAATATCATCGAAGAGTAATTCGCTTAAAAACCCTTCTAAAATGGCAAAGTTTGCCTTATTTCGCAATAGTTTCTTTACTGCCCAGTCAAATCGAATCAGTTTCTTGCTCATTGTGTAGTGTAGTCAATAAATTGAGTTACAAAGTTACTGAAATTCTGGATGCTGTTTACTTTTTGCTCGTTAAAGTCTGAACATCAAGTTATTACTTTAAGCGTAACTAACTCTAGTTTAAGTCTGTAACGTGGACTACGTTAAGTAACTCTCTTTTTCAATCACATATTCAATATGTGGAACGAGTTGCCCATTCGTCTCAAAATCAATCTCCTTGGTTTTGACAGCTCCAAGTTTACCTATTGCTAGTTGGGAACGAACATTTGTTGCTCCAATATGAAAATAGACTTTGTCCACAAATTGAAAAGCGTAATCAATCAATAAGTGCTTGGCAGGTCTGTTGTATTTGCCTCCCCAATAGTCTCTTGCCAGAAAGGTAAAACCTATCCCAATACTTGAATTTTCGGGTTGATAATCGTAATAACGAGTAGAACCGAAAATTGCATTACTTGCTTTATCTACCATTTTAAAAGCCATTTTCCCAGTAATCGCTCCATCGAAAAAGGATTTAAAAACCTCTAATTTATATCTATCGCTTGCAGGATGCTGTTCCCAGATTAATGGGTCGGAAGCTACCTTAAATAACTCGTTGAAATCAGCTTCAAGGAGCGGTTCAATTTTCAATAAATCATTTTCAAGGATTGTGGGTTGCCAATTGATGCTAGTTTGGTTCATCATTTTTCTTGTTAATTCGTAAAACTGTCCTATTTCAGAGGGCGTGGAATATCTTTGATGGCATACATTAAAACGACTTGCTTGCCTGATATTTGTTCTAAGAAAGGCTTTAAAATCTGTTGTGCAGAGGTTTTTGTTTCTTGAATAATCCCCATTGCTTGAGCCGATTGTTGTACTTGGACTTCCGCTTTTTTAAATGCCTGATCTACTAATTCGGCTTCGTCCATAAATGCAAATTGACTATCATAGACCTTCGATTTGGCATGGTCGATTTTGAAGGTACAGATTTCGGGTTCGGGTAGATGAACGACTAGCTTATCACTACCATTTTCAATATCGGCTACCCTAATTTTAGTCAAATCAATACATCCTGTGGCTTCGCC
>JALRIJ010000175.1 GCA_023255485.1 Flectobacillus sp. | reverse complement strand
GATACATTGAGAGTTTTTTTGGATAAAGAAAATATAGAATCTCGTCCCTTATGGAAACCTATGCATAGGCAACCCGTATTTTTAAAGTATCCAGCATATATAAATGGTGTGTCTGATTTTTTGTTTGAAAATGGCTTGTGTTTACCTTCTGGTTCTAATATGTCGATAGAGCAGAAGAACAGAGTTGTACGTTCTATAAAAGCCTGTTTAAAAATATAATGTATGTCTCATTTATTTCTACGAAAGTATTCGAATCAATTTGTTTCTCGCTGGTTAATATTATGTGTAGATATTACCATTACTATTTTTGCTTTTTATTTTGCTTGTTTGCTACGTTATAATTTCAATATTATTACGATTAACTGGCATTTATTAAAGTATCATGTTTTGTTTTTACTGTATATTAAAGCAGGATGTTTTTTCTATTTTCGCTCTTATACAGGTATTATAAGGCATACAAGCATTGAAGATGCTGTCTTACTGTTTAAAGTCACTACATTAAGTACCTTAGTAGCCTCGATTATCTCTTTACTAGTGCGTTACGGCGGAGCTGCTCATACTATTTTTTACATACCTATTTCTATTCTGTGTATTGACTATTTTATATGCTTCTTTTTATTGGTGACAAGTCGTTTTCTCGTTAAATCCGTTTATGAATTTATCACATCAGGTTTTCAGGCTCCTGTGCCTGTCTTGATTTATGGAGCTGGACATTCTGGATTAATTACCAAAAATGTGTTACTGCGAGACAGAACTAGAGATTATGATATTATTGGTTTTATTGATGACAACGAAAAGAAAATCAATAAAACGATTGAAGGAATAAGGGTATATGGAGTAGAAACTGCTTTATCGAAGTTTGTTTTACTACATCCAGAAATAGAAGTAATTGTCGCTATCCAGTCTATTTCTAAAACAGGAAAACGAAGAATTAGTGATCGTTTTTTAGAAAAAGGTATCGTTGTCAAAACGGTTCCTCCCATCGAAAAATGGGTAGAGGGAGAGTTTACTGCCAACCAGATTCATAATATTAAAATAGAGGACTTACTGAGTCGTGATCCTATCCAAATAGATACAAAACAAATTAATGAAGAGTTGAGTGCTAAAACTATTTTAGTCACTGGTGCTGCAGGCTCAATTGGTAGTGAAATCGTTAGACAACTGCTATTGTTTTTTCCTGCAAAGATTGTACTGGTAGATCAAGCAGAGTCCGCTTTGTATGATTTAGAATTTGAGATTAAAAAGAAGATACCAGAAAACACGCTTGTGCAGGTTGTTGTTGCTGATGTAACGGATAAAAATAGAATGCGACAAATCTTTAAAAAGACTAGACCGCAATTTGTCTTCCATGCTGCCGCTTATAAACATGTTCCCTTAATGGAAAATAACCCTTACGAAGCGGTGAAGGTTAACGTACTAGGAACGAAAAATATTGCCGACTTGTCCGCTGAACTAGGAGTAAACAAGTTTGTAATGGTATCTACTGATAAAGCGGTTAATCCTACCAATGTGATGGGAGCAACCAAGCGGTTAGCTGAGATGTACACGCAGAGTATGAATAATATTTCTGGGATAAAGACAAAGTATATTGCAACTCGATTTGGTAATGTATTAGGGTCTAATGGTTCTGTTATTCCCTTATTTAAAAAGCAAATTGAGAATGGGGGACCTGTGACAGTTACCCATCCAGAAATTACTCGTTATTTTATGACCATTCCAGAAGCGTGTCAGTTGGTACTGGAAGCCGCTTCTATGGGACAAGGAGGCGAGGTATTTGTTTTTGATATGGGAGAGTCTGTTAAGATTGTAGATCTGGCTAAAAAAATGATTTTGTTATCAGGCTTAACGTTAAATAAAGATATTACAATCGAATTTTCAGGTCTTCGTCCTGGGGAAAAGCTATATGAAGAGTTATTGAATACGAATGAGAATACCTTACCAACACATCATCCTAAAATCATGATAGCACAGCTCACTCAGCCTAGCTTTACAGTAATGGAGATTGCTCTTGCAGAGGTGGAACGATATTTGCAGGAAGAAACAACAAGAGAGTTAATCAAATTAGTGAAAGAATTAGTGCCAGAGTATGTTAGTAATAACTCTATTTATGAAGAGCTAGATAACGCTCAGCGTCTTAAGATGAAAAAGTGAGTACCATAAAATAAATAATCTTTCGTAAACGGATTCAATACTTAGTATAAACTCATTAAAATCGTTAATCTTTGTACTATAGTTAAACGAAATAAATGTTGTAAATAAACTATCTAAATAATATGAAAAAACGTATATTATTCATTGCAAGTATCTTATGTGCAATAAATACTGTTTCTACAAATGCTCAAACAATTACTGCACCAACGGGTCAAAATCTAACAATTGCTAACTCTGTAAATGTTACAGGAGGGAGTGTGAATATTAAGGCTGATAGTGCATTTAAGATTGGTGGGGTCAACATTCTTAGTTCAAGAGGAGTTGGTAATATTTTTTTAGGAGGTGCTAGTGGTACTGCTAATTCTACAGGGTACAACAACGCCTTTTTAGGCCCCAATACTGGTACAAGTAATACAACAGGACATGCTAATCTATTCATAGGAAGTTTAGCCGGTTTTTCAAACATATCGGGATCTAACAACTCTTTCATCGGAGGGAATGCTGGTCAAGATAATACACTTGGTGATAATAATATTTTTATGGGTTCTAGTGCTGGTCGATTCAACTCATCAGGAAGTGGCAATTCATTTATTGGAGTATTGTCGGGTTATAAAAATACGATAGGTGCTGGTAATATATTTATAGGTCAGTATGCAGGCTATGAAAATACTACGGGTAACAGTAACACTTTTATTGGAAATCTCGCAGGAAGCCCAGCATCTGTAAATTTGACTAATGCTACAGCCATTGGAGCTAACGCCTCCGTCACCACTTCCAACTCCGTAGTTCTAGGCAACAATGCAAACGTGGGTATCGGTACTTCGGCTCCTGCTAATAAGTTGGAAGTTGTTTCTGGTACTGCTGGCCAAAGTGGTTTACGTTTAACTGGCCTGGCGGGTAGAGCTGGTAACTTGCAAGTCAATGCTGCCGGTGATGTTATTTTAGTTGCTTCTGGTGCAAGAGTAGCTGCTGCTGATGATGCTAATTGGACGCTTACTAGCAATTATTTATATAACAATAGTAACGGTGTTGTTATCGGAGAGGGTATTACTTCGACGCCTGCTGGATATAAATTGTTCGTTTCTGATGGTATCTTAACTGAAAAAGTGAAAGTAGCGGTTAAAAATGGCGAAGATTGGGCGGATAGAGTTTTTGAAGATAATTATAAAATGTTGTCTCTAGCTCAAACGAATCAATATATCAAAGAGAATAAGCACTTACCTGGTGTTCCTTCTACGCAAGAAATGATTGAGAAAGGCAATGATTTACATAAAACAGACGTGATTTTGTTAACTAAAATTGAGGAGTTATATCGTCATGTAATCAAAATCGAGCAAGAAAATCAGGCTTTGAAAAAAGAACTTAAGTCATTGAAAAACCGTAAGCGTTAATTCTTATGAGAAAGCTACTAGTAAGTATTGCTTTACTTGCTCCTTGTGGAGTGAGTTTGGCTCAAGAGCAGCAGGTAGAATTAACCAAAACAATCACGTATGGTAGTTCTGTTCATGAGGTTGCTGTGGATAAGATTGTTGCGACGAACGTGGTAGAAGCAAAGGCTTCTGTACACTATGAAGCAGGTAAATCGGTAGTGTTAAAGCCTGGTTTTATGGCTGAAAAGGGAACGACTTTTAAGGCTACGATTGGTAAAGTAGAACGTATTTCGGATTATAACGAATCGTTAGGTACTAATTTATCTGCTCGTCCGAACCCTTTTGTGGAAAGTACTGAAATTGTTTATGTACTGCCTCAGGCTGGAAAGGTTTCGCTTTCGGTAACGAACTACTTAGGTATGCCTGTTGCTTTATTAGTGAATGATGAGTATCAAGAAGCAGGGGTATATCGTGTTAAATTTGAGGGACAACAGATTTCTGTAGGTTCTTATATTTATACGCTTAAAACAGATCGTTCTGTACTTTCTAAGAAGTTAACGAAGCTGTAAACGCTTGTGTCATCTGACAAATAAGAAATCCTCGTAACCAGTAATGGTACGAGGATTTTTATTTACCAGTATTCTGGCTTATTGTGCGGGAGAAGCTGCCCACCACTCGTCATTTTCCCAGAAATTATCCCATCCTAAATGGCGATATTTCGGATTCACTTCTACATCTCTTTCTCCGATAGAAAAATGAGGTAGAATATCGTCGGCAATGATGAATAAATCTTTAGCAACGATAAAACTCTTTTGGTCGTTGCTCAGTAGGGCATTCTTTTTCCAATTGCCTTCTAGTAGAAATCCACCACCTTTGCTAGATGCTTGTTTGTTGTAAAACCATAAACCTACTTCTGGCTTTATTTTAGGGTCATATTGATTGTAATTGAAGTCGATGGCTACTTTGCCACTGAATGTTCCGCTGCCTTTTACTTTTGAATCTTCTTTCAATTTGAATTCTCCAATAGTTGAATAGAAGTTTTCTACTCCTTCTATATTGGGGTCTTTGCCTTTATAGAATTCTTGCAAATTGATTTCACCTGCAAAAGGGACAATATTTTTCTTGTAACGAGTTTTTCCTGATAGCAGATAGCGAAATGGATTGCTGGCATCTTTACTTACTTTGTCAATATAAAACTCAATGCGGTAATGATCTGGCCCATAAAATCCATTGAAGATTTCAATGTAGGGCTTATCATTTTCGATAGGTTGAATACTTGAAAGTACCTTAGACAAGTCCGTCGTGTCAAAAAGAGCCTTTGTGTCTTTTTCTGATAGAGCTGTTAATTCGATTGGCTTTTCCGCAACTGTGCTATCAATGCGAAGGGTATCTATCGCTTCTTTGTGCGTCTGTGGTTTTACAACCAATTGAGGAGCGGGGGCTGCTGTTAGTCGTGGTCTGATAAATAATGCGTAAGCCGCAACGCTCAGCACTAAAACCACTGCTGTGATAATGAGATTTTTTTTCATGGATGCTAATGGAGTGAGACGTAAATGTATTGTTGAATAGCGTATAATATGTATACCAATGCCTATTTGAGACGATATGCCTCCAAAAGTTTTTTAGGCAAATGATTCATAATTAATAATTTAGCTACGAATATATTGAAAGTCCATGAAAACCATGTTACCGTTAGGTAGGTTTCGATGGGTTTTGTATGAAATAAATAGAAGAGTAGATAGCTTTCGCCTCGTAAACTCATTGCTGCAAGGGTGACTGCATAACTGATGAGCATCATTTCGATATGTTTTATCCAGTTTTTACGAAGGGCTTCTTGCCATGCTTGATAGGTACTGAGCCACCAAATAACGCACTGAAAGCTAAAGCCAACCTGAGCGGGCAATCCGCCATTGGCATAATAAGCTAATACAAGTCCAGAAGGAGCTGCTAAGGCTAAAATAGAAATACAGTAAATTTTACCTGCTAGTTGATGAAAGTTAGGATAGGTTCTAAAAATGTAAGGTATGAATTGAATCATGCCCAAAGCTAAAACCCATAAACTACTGGTGATGTGGGTATAAAATCCCCAAAAGAAAGTTTCATTAGTTAATAATCCAATTGGTTTGGTCGAGAGGAAGTTAAGTTCTTTACTGAAGCTAGTAAAATAAGGGGATATTTTGGTAAACATCAGTGCCGTGAAAGCAAAGACTAAGAGAAAGAAGAAGAATATCAGTGCTTTTTTCCACATAGATTTTGGTAAGACTTAACCCTGTGAGGTTTCAACAAACTCACAGGGTTGGGAAAACAGATAGCAAAAAAATGGAATTATGCAGAATTGTGGTGAATCTGAATTTATTAGTAGTCTATTCATCAATCGTTTAAATTCAACATTATGCATTCATCATTATTTCTTACTAAATAATATGCTTCATATACGTCGATAAATCTTTGTCGCCACGTCCAGAAAGGTTAATGACAACCGTTTCGTGTTCTTTTGCTCCTAAGTAATCTAAAACAGCTAAAGCGTGTGATGATTCTAAAGCAGGAATAATACCTTCTAATTTCGATAATTCAAAAGCTGATTTTAATGCTTCTTCATCGGTAATGGCATAAAATTCGGCACGATTGGTGTCAAATAAATGGGCGTGCATTGGACCAATTCCAGGGTAGTCAAGTCCCGCTGAAATCGAATGAGGTTCTACTACCTGTCCATCTTCCGTTTGCATCAAAATACTTCTACTTCCGTGCAATACGCCTGGTTTTCCTAAGAAAGTTGTGGCAGCGGAAAAACCTGAGTTAATTCCATGTCCACCTGCTTCTGCGGCAATGAGTTTTGTTTCTAAATCATATAAGAAATGATAAAATGCTCCTGCTGCATTCGACCCTCCACCTACGCAAGCAATTACATAATCTGGTGTTTCTTTACCCGTTTTTTCTTTTAACTGCCATTTGATTTCTTCTGAAATCACCGACTGAAAACGAGCTACCATATCTGGATAGGGGTGAGGCCCTACAACCGAACCAATGATATAGTG
>JALRIJ010000174.1 GCA_023255485.1 Flectobacillus sp. | reverse complement strand
AAACGGGCTTTGCCTAATCAAACATTGACCTGTTTTACGATGGACACAGGCAGTACTCAGTCCGAAGGTTTTGGAGACGATTTGCATTATGCCCAACGAGTTGCTCAACATTTAGGTGTAACCTTACACATCGTGGAAGGACAAGCCAGTGAGATGCAGGACTTTGACACCATGATTTACCATTTGGACGAACCGCAGGCAGATGTAGCTCCTTTACATCTTTTTGAAATCAGTAAAGTAGCAAAACAACAAGGGATTAGTGTACTGTTGGGTGGAACTGGAGGAGACGATTTATTTTCGGGATACAGGCGACATCAGGCATTGGCGTATGAGCCTTACATACAGGCAACTCCTTTGTGGGTTCGGCAAGGTTTACAAAAAATAGGGACTTTGCTACCGTCACAGCATAGTTTTTTTCGTAGGCTTCAAAAGGTATTCAAAAAAATAGATAGGTCGCCCCTAGAACGGATGCAGGGCTATTATCAGTGGTTGGACTTGGCGGAGGCTAAGGCTTTATTTACGGAAAAGATTCAAAAAGAATTGGCTAATTACCACCCTAACGAAGATTGGATTAAGGCTTTGGCAGGGATTGAGCAGGAAGCAAATCCCTTGAATCAAATGCTGTATTGGGAACTACATTATTTTTTAGCAGACCATAATTTGAATTACACAGACAAAATGGGTATGGCCGCAGGAGTTGAAATCCGAGTCCCTTTTTTAGATAAAGAGTTGGTCGCATTCAGTACAAAAATTCCCCCTGAGTTGAAATTAAAGGGAACAACAACCAAGTATTTACTTCGTAAAGTAATGGAACGCTACTTGCCCAAAGAGGTGATTTATCGTTCAAAAACAGGCTTTGGAGGCTCGATTCGGTCATTGGACTGGCAACGATTTTTGCAGAAACGTTTATCCACAGTGTCTCTAGCAACAATCGGTATTTTTGATGAAAAGAAGGTACAAGAATTAATCACTAAAAATCAACAAGGAAAAATAGATGCCACTTATCCTATTCTTGCCTTGATTGCGATTCTCTCATGGCACAAGCAATTTAATTCAAGTAATAAGGATGACTTTTGAATTTGGGGTTTAACATACTGATTAATAAATGATAGAATAGGTATTTTGTTAGAATGCTGTGCTTAATTTCCTACACTTAGATGAAACAATTAATACAATCCTTTAAAACAGGAAAAACTACCCTAGAAGAAGTCCCAGCTCCAGAAGTAAAGAGAGGGGCAGTACTTATCCAAACGACTCATAGCCTTGTTTCTTTGGGAACAGAACGGATGTTGGTTGAATTTGGTAAAGCCAATTTGATTCAGAAAGCTCGTCAACAACCCGAAAAAGTGCAACAGGTGTTAGAGAAGATTCAACGTGATGGATTCCGTCCTACGTTAGAAGCGGTGATGAATAAACTAGACCAGCTCTTCCCCTTAGGTTATTGTCAGGTTGGGAAGGTCGTTGCTGTAGGGGATGGTGTTACCGAACTCAAGGTAGGCGACCGTGTTGCTTCGAATGGTCATCATGCCGAAATCGTATGCGTACCACAAAATTTAGTAGCCAAAATTCCTGACGAGGTAAGTAACGAAGAAGCTGCGTTCACCGTAATTGGTGCGATTGCTCTTCAAGGTATTCGCTTGTTGAATCCTACTTTTGGGGAGACAGTCGTTGTGATTGGCTTGGGATTGATAGGGCTTCTAACAGCAGAGCTGTTGATGGCAAATGGTTGTCATGTTATTGGTTTGGAGGTGGATGAAACTAAGGTTGCTCTTGCCAAAGAAAAAGGAATCACCGCTTTTACAGTAAATGAGACGATGGATTCGGTTACGTTCGTTATGACTTTAACCAATCAAATTGGAGCGGATGGCGTTGTCATTACGGCCTCTTCTCAAAGTAACGAACTGATTGCCCAAGCCGCCCAGATGTCTCGAAAAAGAGGACGAATTATTTTGGTTGGCGTGGTTGGCTTGGACATCAAGCGGGCGGATTTTTATGAAAAAGAGTTGACCTTTCAAGTTTCTTGCTCGTATGGAGCAGGACGATACGACCAAGACTATGAACAGAAAGGAATAGACTATCCACTTCCTTATGTCCGTTGGACGGCAAAACGAAATTTTGAAACCATTCTATTTAGCATTGCTACGGGAAAACTGAAGGTCAAATCATTGATTACGGAACGGGTCGCTCTAGCCGATTATGCCCAAATCTACGATACCATTGGACAAAGCAAGTCAATCGCTTCTTTATTGCTTTATCCAGAAAGCCCTTCTTGGACGAAAAAAGTAGTACTCAACCATTATGTTTTCGATAAAACCAAAGCGACGATTGGTATCGTGGGGGCAGGTAATTTCACGAAGATGACCTTGTTACCTCATTTAACTTCACTCAAAGCACGTATCAAATACATTGCTAGTGCCAACGGGTTAACCAGCACGCTTTTAGCGAAAAAGCATAAAATTGCTATCAGTACGAGCGATTATACGGAAATGCTGAGGGATACGGAACTGGATTTAGTCATGATTAGTACTCGACATCATCAGCATGCTTCGATGGTTATTGCTGCCTTGAAGGCAGGAAAACATGTATTTGTAGAAAAACCTCTTGCCTTAACTCCTGAGGAATTGGACGAGGTGATTTCCTGCTATCAACGTCAAGGGAAAACGCTTTCGGTGGGTTTCAATAGACGTTTTTCGCCTCATGCACTTAAAATGAAAGCCTTACTTGGGACTGCTCCCATGAATGTTATCGCCACGATGAACGCTGGTTATATCGCTCCTAGTTCGTGGGTGCATGACACCGAAATTGGAGGGGGAAGAATCATCGGAGAAGCATGCCATTTGATTGATTTTATGACGTTTTTGACTGGTAGTAAAGTTCAGTCGGTGTGTATGAATGCTATGGGAATGAATCCTCATGAGCAGACAGACAACGCTAGTATTTTATTGAAATATGAAAATGGTTCGACTGGGGTTGTTAACTATTTTTCAAATGGGAGCAAAGCTTATTCCAAAGAACGAGTAGAAGTATTTTCACAAGGAAGAGTATTGGTCTTAGATAATTTTAAAAAATTAGAAGGCTTTGGTTTTAAAGGCTTTACTAGTCTAAAGACAAGTCAAGACAAAGGGCATGAAGAACAGTTTCGTCAGCTTTTAACACAACTTGCCCAAGGAGGAAATCCCTTGATTCCTTTCGAGGAACTGGTAAACACCAGTCGTGCTAGTTTTGCCGCCATTCAAAGTATGAAAGAAAACAAATGGATACACCTATGAGAGTCGATATTATTGCAGGAGCAAGACCTAATTTTATGAAAATAGCCCCGATTATTGAAGCAATTCAACAAGCTAAAAAAGGGATTAGCTACCGATTGGTACACACAGGACAGCATTATAGTCAAACAATGTCAGGAACATTTTTTGAAGAACTAAATATTCCTCAACCTGATGTCAATTTGGAGGCTGGCGGAGGTACGCAAGCAGAACAAACGGCTGCTATGATGATTGGTTACGAACGGCTATTAATGCAAGAATCAGCAGATATTTGTTTGGTTGTCGGGGATGTTACTTCTACGATGGCTTGTTCAATTGTAGCTAAAAAACAGGGCTTAATTGTCGTGCACGTCGAAGCGGGTATTCGTTCTTTTGATTTAACGATGCCTGAAGAAATTAATCGAATGTTGACGGATAGTATCACCGATTATTTTTATACAACGAGCGAGGTGGCCAATCAAAATTTGCGTCAATTGGGGATTCCTGAAAAACGTATCGTTTTTGTAGGGAATACGATGATAGATACCCTACAAAAAAATCTAGGTAAATTAAAGAAACCTTCTTTTTACGACGCTTTCGCTCTGTCGGAAAAATCCTATTTTGTGTTAACCTTGCATCGTCCTGCCAATGTAGATACGCCAAATCACTTGATGGACTTATTAATAGAAATCATGACGGCTGTGGGCGATTTTTCGGTTATATTTCCCGTACATCCTCGTACCTTAACTATCTTAAAACAACTTGGTTTTCAGGATGAAAGGTTACACATTGTTGAGCCGCTAGGGTATTTGACCTTTAATTATTTAGTCAAAAATGCCAAAGCAGTCATTACGGACTCGGGAGGAATTACCGAAGAAACGACTGTTTTAGGAATTCCTTGTTTGAGCTTGCGAGATACCACCGAACGTCCAGAAACGATTAGTATGGGAACAAATGAACTCGTTGGAACACAAGCTCATGCGATTGCACCTGCTTTGGCAAAAGTATTGGCTGGTTCATGGAAAAAAGGCTTCACTCCTCCACTTTGGGATGGCAAAGCTGCCGAACGTATTGTCGCTCATCTACAAAAAATAAATATATGTTAAAACGCCTGAGTCTCTATGTTCACACCCTGCGATTTCTGAAGCCAATACAGCTTTATTATCGTTGTTATTATGTGTTTTTGAAATGGATTGGATTACATAAACTTGAGGATAAGTCGTTGGAACGAGTGCAGTTTATGCGGTTAACGTATCAAATTACGTGGTCAAACGCCTGTTATTACGCTGAAAATACCTTTTCTTTTTTGAATACGAAGCACACCTTTATTGACAAAATAGACTGGGAGTTTATGACCTATGGAAAACTTTGGCAGTATAACTTGGCTTATTTTGATTACCTAAATCAACCCTCCTTAACTAAGGAAGAGGGGCTACGTCTGATGCGTGATTTTATAGCACAAAAGCATTCTTTACAAGCAGCTATTGACCCTTACCCTACTTCGTTGAGAATTATCAATTGGATAAAATTTATCAGTAAACATCGTATTCAGGAGCAAGCCTTGACAGATACGTTGTATGCCCAAGCCTTGTTTTTATCCAAGAGAATAGAATACCATTTATTGGGAAATCACTTGCTCGAAAATGCCTTTGCCCTGCTTCATGCAGGCGTATTCTTTCAAGAAGAACGCTTCTATACAAAGGCGACAAAAATAATACGAACGGAATTACAAGAACAGCTTTTAGCCGATGGCGGTCATTTTGAAGGTAGCCCTATGTACCACCAACTGCTATTATATCGGGTATTAGAAGCCGTCGATTTACTTCGGAATAATCAGCAGGATAGTGATTTAGAACGCCTTTTAACCTCCAAAGCAAGTGCTATGCTTGGTTGGTTACAAGCAATAAGTTTTAGTAATGGACATATTCCTATGGTAAATGATGCAACCTTAGGCATCGCTCCAGATACTGCTATGCTAGAAGAAATGGGGCATTTATTGAATATCCAGCCAACTCCGCAGGTACTAAGCAATTCAGCTTATCGGATGTTCAAGCGTCAACATTTTGAGGTATTGATAGACGTTGGCGGTATTGCTCCTAACTATCAACCAGGCCATGCTCATGCCGATACATTCAACCTCTTATTGTATGTGGATAACCGTCCTATCTTGGTGGATACAGGTATTTCGACCTATCAAGTAAGCAACCGACGACAAGTAGAGCGAAGTACTTCAAGTCATAATACGGTAACTGTAAACGATAAGAACCAATCTGAAGTATGGGGAGGCTTTCGAGTAGCTCGACGAGCAGTGGTTGAATTACTCGAAGATACGCCCAGTGGGATGACGGCTTTACACGATGGATATTTAGCCGATGGGGTACTCCACGAACGCTCGTTACGTGTAAATGAGAATGGTTTTATCGTATTGGATTCGTTAGTGGGTTCAGACGTTGAGGGAATCGTTCATTGGCATTTTGATGCCGAGGTCGTTTGGCAATTAAAAGATAATCAAGTGTGTTTTCAAGGAGGAAGTCTCCTTTTTGAAGGACATGAATCAATTGAACAGAGCTCCTACTTACTGGCAAAAGGTTTTAATCAGCTTGTTGTTGCTTCTAAAATAAAGGTCACGTTTAAGCAATCAGTCAAGACTACTTTTTTACACTCCTAATTTGTACTACTGATGAAAATACTATACATCACCTTTTTTTACACTCCCGATTTGAGTGCAGGGTCATTTCGTAATACTACTTTGGTTAAGGAATTAGCGAAACAACTAAGTCCAGAAGATTCTATCGAAGTAATTACGACGATGCCTAATCGCTATAAGACCTATCAAGTTCCTGCTTTAGCGTTTGAACAGGAGGGTAATGTCTCCATTAGCAGGTTATCGCTTCCTGCACATAAAAGTAATATGAAAGGGCAGATTCGGGCGTTTATTTATTTCTTTTATCAAGTAAACAAGCGGGTAAAGGTGGCGGATTATGATGTAGTATATGCTTCGTCGTCTAAGCTTTTCACGGCTTTTCTAGGAGCTTTTTTAGCACGAAAAAAGAAGTTACCTCTCTACTTAGATATTCGGGATATTTTTAGAGAATCAATCCTTGATGTATTAGGAAAGCGTTGGTTTTCTGGTATTTTGTCTTTTTTATTAAGACAAATAGAAAACTATACCTTTGGTTATAGTCAGCATATTAATCTGGTATCCAAAGGCTTTCGTTCCTATTTTGAACCCTATCAGCAAGCAACTTTTTCGTATTTTACTAATGGAATTGACAGCGAGTTTTTAGCATCATACCCGAACAAACCTCTCGAAAATC
>JALRIJ010000173.1 GCA_023255485.1 Flectobacillus sp. | reverse complement strand
CTTTCTAACTATATTAAAAATAGAAATTATAAATATTTGGCCACCGCTTCTTCAAACCCAGGGAGTTCCGTTAGGTCAATTCCCCAAAGACTTGAGTTGGACAGTACTTTATGCAAGTCGAAAGTTCCCATCCATGCTTCGTAAAAATACGGAGCAAAAGAACAGTTAATTGGGTAAAATTCTCCGTTACTTTCGCCATAATAGAAGCCATTGACTTCTTTTTCAGGGTGCATAAACTGCAAGAAAGCAGCAAAACCCATAGCAAATAATTCGGGAGCTTTGCCAAATTCTTCGTAATAACGAACTAAAATAGGGATGTTACGCATCTTCATTTTAGCTGTATATTGTACTGTAATGTCAATTAATTTATGTTTTAAGTACGGATTACGGAAGCGGTCTAAGACCATACGTCCAAAACGGTCGGCAATTTTTGCATCAATCTTATGAGGAATCGCCAAAGCCAGTTCGCCTAACATAAGGTTCGTCACAATTCGCCCCATGTAGTTATTAGCCATCAAGTCTTTCATTAACTTAAAGCCCAGCTGATAAGCCATTCCACACACAAGGGTATGTGTTCCGTTCAATAATCGAAGCTTTAATTCACGATAGATTTCGATGTCTTTATCAATAATGACGCCCTCATCTACTTGAGCAAATGAAAGTACTGCTCTTTCATGATCGCCTCCCTGAATTGCCCAAAGGCTATATACCTCCGATTCAATTAACAACTTATCTTCATAACCAAGTTTTGCACTTACTTCCTTATACGATTCGTCGTCAGGTTTCCCCGGAACAATTCTATCCACCAATGAGTTACAAAACGAATTATGTTTTTCTAACCATTCAATGAAAGCAGGTTCTAATTTATTTCGTTGTGCCTGTTCAACAACAATTCCCCTTAACTTATCTCCATTTCCTACGATTAATTCAGTCGGCACAATGACCATTCCTTTGCGTTTATCTCCGTTGAAAACCGTCCAGCGTTCGTGTAAAAACGCCAGTAATTTCATCGGGAAAGAAGTAGGAGATTCGACAGAATTCAGAATATAATCTTCGTCAATCAACTGAATACCCACTTCAGTGGTATTCGAGATAATCACCTGCATTTCAGGATTTTTAGCACATTCTAAAACCTCTTGCCATTGATTTTTAGCAGAAAGTGTACGAGAAATAGACGCATTTAAGTGATATTCTTCAATCAAATCGCCATTTTTTAGTCCTTTGATACAGTGCGTATAAAGTCCGTCTTGTTCGTTAAATGCTTCTGCATCCCCTCTATCGGTCGATTTTACAACAACTACCCTACCGTTAAAAACTCCTTGTTTGTTTGCTTTGTCGATAAAGTAATCGCAAAGTCCTCTAAGTAGAACCCCTGTACCAAATTGTAATACCTTTTCAGGTAAGTCAAATAGCTGTTTTTCGGGAAATTTAATGGTTAATTTTGGAGAAAATTGATTTTCAAGAATGCCTGTTTTGGATAATTGCTGATTCATTAAGATAAATATTTTAGGGATTGAGAGTGATATGGGTAAAGGGTATCACACAGTTTAATTAAGCTTCTCCGACGGGGCCACGATAATTCATCGGAAACTGAAAGCCTATTTGAGAATCATCGTCTGAGGAAATAGCTCCATATACTTCTTCATACTTTGCGATGTTTTCTTTGAGTGCATTAAGCAATCGGTACGCATGGTCTGGTGTTAGGATAACACGAGATTTTACTTTTGCTTTAGGTAAGCCTGGCATCATTTTAATAAAGTCAACCACAAACTCACTTTGGGAGTGTGCAATCATCGCTAAATTGACATATTCCCCCTCTGCGATAGCTTCTGATAATTCTACATTGATTTGATTTCCTTCTTCTTGTCCGTTCATTGTTCTAATGTGTTTGACTATTTTTCTTTCTCAAATTTAGCGAAAAACCTAAGCTATTCAATGAATGCAATTGTGAATTTTGCATCTTGTTTTCGAATTAGTCAATGACTTATACCCAAAACCTTCTATTTTATCATCAAAAATAACAAAATGATTCTTTTTCTATCTTTACTACAAACGTTAACACAAAAAAATACCGTTAGAAACGAGTCCTAACGGTATTTTTCAAAAAGCATCAAGCTTCTATTATCATATTACGATACCCAACGAGCTTTACGATAGCCACCAACTTTGTCAGCTGCTTTGCTTTCTTTTGCTGTTTCTAGGGTTTGTAATTCTTCTTTCGAAGTCACTACGTAATCTGCATATTTACGAACACCTGTACCTGCTGGGATTAAGTGACCAACAATTACGTTTTCTTTCAAGCCATCTAAGGTATCAACTTTCGCACGGATAGATGCTTCAGATAATACTTTCGTAGTCTCTTGGAATGATGCCGCAGAGATGAATGAATCTGTACCTAACGACGCTTGTGTAATACCTTGTAAGTTTGGTTGCGAAACCGCAGGGTTTGCATCACGCACTTGAACAAGTTTCATATCACGACGTTTCAATGAAGAGTTTTCGTCTCTCAATGAACGAGCTGATACAATCATACCCACTTTCATTGTTTCTGAATCACCTGCATCCGTAACAACTTTCTTATCTAAGATTAAGTCATTGGCTTCACGTACTACAAAGCGGTCAACATTTTGACCATTCAAGAACATCGTATCACCCGATTCAACGATTTCAACTTTCTGCATCATCTGACGAACAATTGCCTCGATGTGTTTATCGTTGATTTTTACCCCTTGTAAACGGTAAACGTCCTGAATCTCATTTACTAAGTACTCTTGAACAGCAGTTGGTCCTTTGATAGACAAGATGTCTGAAGGCGTAATAGCACCATCCGATAATGGCACACCTGCACGCACAAAGTCATTGTTTTGTACAAGGATGTGTTTCGATAATGGAACTAAGTATTTACGTTCAGCACCGTCTTTCGCACGGATATAAATCTCACGGTTACCACGCTTGATACCACCTAATGTTACCACACCGTCAATTTCAGAAACGACAGCAGGGTTAGAAGGGTTACGAGCTTCAAATAATTCAGTTACACGTGGAAGACCCCCTGTAATATCACGAGTTTTACCCGCAGCACGAGGAATTTTCGCTAAGATTTGACCTGGCTTGATTTTAGCACCATTGTCGATTGATAAACGAGCCGCTACTGGTACGTTGTAAATAACAGGTTCTCCGTCTTTTACATTTACGATGATAGCAGGGTTTTTCGTTTTATCTTTCGATTCAATAATTACTTTTTCTCTTAAACCTGTTTGCTCATCGGCTTCTTCCTTATAAGTAACGTTTTCTTCGATTGCATCGAATACGGCGATACCGTCCACTTCAGAAAGGATTACGGCGTTATATGGATCCCAAGCACAGATTTCGTCTCCTTTAGCGATCGTTTGTCCATCTTTCACACGTAAGAATGAACCGTAAGGAACGTTGTTTGCAATAAATACTTGGTTAGTATTGTTTGCATTCACAATTTGAACCTCACCCGAACGACCCATAACGATATCCACTGGATTTCCTTCTGGATCTACTGATGCCACGGTACGAACTTCTTCAAACTTGATGATACCATCAAATTTCGCTTTGATAGCGGCATCCAAGGTAACGTTTTGGGCAGTACCCCCAACGTGGAATGTACGTAATGTCAACTGTGTACCTGGTTCACCGATTGATTGTGATGCCACAACCCCTACAGCTTCTCCGATACCTACCATTCTACCTGTCGAAAGGTTACGGCCATAACACTTAGCACAAACTCCATTACGAGTTTCACAAGTTAATACCGAACGCATTTCGATTGAGTCGATAGCTGTTTCATCTACGCTTAATGCTGCCTCATCACTGATTTCTTCACCAGCTTTGATCAACAATTTACCTGTTACAGGGTCAATTACATCGTGAATAGACACACGACCAACGATACGTTCTGATAACGGTTCGATGATTTCTTCGTTGTCTTTCAAAGCTGCAATCTGAATACCACGTAACGTACCACAGTCATCTTCATTCACGATTACGTCTTGAGCAACGTCATGTAAACGACGAGTCAAGTAACCTGCATCGGCCGTTTTCAAGGCTGTATCGGCAAGACCTTTACGAGCACCGTGAGTAGAGATAAAGTACTCAAGGATCGAAAGACCTTCCTTAAAGTTAGAAAGAATCGGGTTTTCAATAATTTCACCACCACCAGCAGTCGATTTTTTAGGCTTAGCCATCAAACCACGCATACCAGCAAGCTGAGTAAAGTTAGAAATGTTACCACGGGCCCCAGAGTCCATCATCATAAAGATGGCATTGAAACCTTGTTTGTCATTCTCCATTTGCTTCATCAGGGTGTCCGTGATTTTTGAGTTCACTTTCGTCCAGATATCAATAACAGCATTATAACGTTCGTTATCCGTAATTAAACCCATTAAGTAGTTTTCTGTTACGCTTGCTACGTCTTCTGTTGCTTTCTTGATTAATTCAGCTTTTTCTTCTGGTACGATGATGTCACCAATACCCATTGAAAGACCTCCTTTAAAGGCCATCTGATAACCCAATTCTTTAATATCATCCAAGAATTTCGCTGTACGAGAAACTCCAGAGATTTTAAATACTTGGGCAATGATTTGCTGTAATTTTTTCTTTGTCAACAATTCGTTGATATAACCAACTTCTTCAGGTACACAAAGGTTGAACAAGATACGTCCAGCCACTGTTTCTACCATTTGTGGTTTCAATGTTCCATCTTCCTGACGAACGTTTGCTTTTACTGTAATGTTAGCGTGTTTCGATACTTTACCTTCGTTCATACCGATTACCACTTCTTCAAAACCGTAGAATTTCAAACCTTCACCTGGCACACGGTATTCTGGAGTATCTCTACGACCTTTCGTTACGTAGTATAATCCAAGAACCATATCCTGAGATGGTACCGTAATAGGAGCACCATTGGCAGGGTTCAAGATGTTGTGAGAACCCAACATTAATAAAGAGGCTTCCAAGATTGCTTCCTGTCCTAGTGGTACGTGTACCGCCATCTGGTCACCATCGAAATCGGCGTTAAATGCCGTACAAGTCAATGGGTGCAATTGGATTGCTTTTCCTTCAATTAATTTAGGTTGGAATGCTTGGATACCCAAACGGTGTAGCGTAGGGGCACGGTTCAATAGAACTGGGTGTCCTTTCATTACATTTTCCAAAATATCCCAAACTACAGGGTCTTTTCTATCAACAATTTTCTTGGCAGATTTTACCGTTTTCACGATACCTCTTTCAATCAATTTTCTGATAACGAATGGTTTAAACAACTCGGCAGCCATATCTTTTGGCAAACCACATTCGTGCATTTTCAATTCAGGACCTACTACAATTACCGAACGACCAGAATAATCGACACGTTTACCTAGTAAGTTTTGACGGAAACGTCCTTGCTTACCTTTCAACATATCCGAAAGGGATTTCAAGGCACGGTTACCTTCTGAACGAACCGCATTTACTTTACGAGAGTTATCGAATAATGAATCGACAGCCTCTTGTAACATACGTTTTTCGTTACGTAAGATTACCTCTGGAGCTTTGATTTCGATCAAACGCTTCAAACGGTTGTTACGGATAATCACACGACGGTATAAGTCGTTCAAATCTGAAGTTGCAAAACGACCTCCATCAAGTGGAACTAACGGACGTAATTCTGGCGGAATAACTGGCACCACTTTCATAATCATCCATTCTGGACGATTTTCTCTGTTAAGGTTTGAATCTCTGAATGATTCTACTACTTGCAATCTTTTTAATGCCTCAGTTTTTCTTTGTTTAGAAGTTTCATGATTTGCACTATGTCTTAACTCATAAGAAAGGGCATCAAGATCCGTTCTTGCCAATAAATCCATGATACACTCTGCTCCCATTTTGGCAACAAATTTATTTGGATCTAAATCATCTAAATATTGATTATCTGCTGGAAGGGTATCTAAAATATTTAAATACTCTTCTTCTGTCAAGAAATCTAAACGTTGTAAAGGTTCTCCTTCTGCATTAACTGCAATACCCGCTTGGATTACTACGTATCTTTCGTAGTAAATAATCATATCTAATTTCTTAGATGGTAATCCAAGGATGTATCCAATTTTGTTTGGAAGTGAACGGAAATACCAAATATGAGCAATTGGCACCACCAAGTTGATGTGTCCTACTCTATCTCTACGTACTTTTTTCTCAGTTACTTCAACACCACATCGGTCACAAACGATTCCTTTGTAGCGAATTCTTTTATATTTTCCACAAGCACATTCGTAATCTTTTACAGGTCCGAAAATACGCTCACAGAAAAGACCATCTCTTTCTGGTTTGTGAGTACGATAGTTAATCGTTTCTGGTTTTAAAACTTCACCTCTAGATTCTCCCAAAATTGATTCTGGAGAAGCTAATCCTATCGTGATTTTGTTAAACCTTTTGATTTGGTTTTTGTCTTTACTGTTTCTATTATTCATCATAGTTTTTACTATTGATTTATTTGCAATTTGAAATTGATTCTTGTTTTCATCTAAAGGCTTGCTTTAGACTTCAACGCTACCTCGGCTTACTTCTCTAAACTTCAGCGATTAAGCTTGA
>JALRIJ010000172.1 GCA_023255485.1 Flectobacillus sp. | reverse complement strand
CCAAAAATTCAAAATAAGGCACATCGTTCAAAAATGGTTTTAGACTTGTATTAAAACAAAACGCCTCTTGGAAAAAAATCCAAGAGGCGTTTTGTTTGTTGTTTTCTCAAACTTATTTCTTACCACCGAAACGTTTGTAGAATTTATCAACACGACCCGCAGTATCAAGTAATACGTTTTTACCAGTATAGAATGGGTGCGATACTGATGAAACTTCTAGTTTGAATACTGGATAAGTCTCTCCTTCAAATTCAGTTGTTTCAGTTGTGTTAACACATGATTGTGTTAAGAATTTGAAATCAGCAGACAAATCGTGGAATACCACTGGTCTGTAATTTGGGTGAATGTCTTTTTTCATTTTTTGTAATTAATGTGAGACGATTCCCTGCCGTCTACGGTTTGAATTATAACTGACACCTGTTCGTCTTTGGGAGTTATTTATTTCATTGATAAACAAGAAATAAAGGACGTAATCAGGAAAGTGAATTTATCAGAAACCCCTCAAAAGGGACGCAAATTTACACAGATTTTTAGTTTAAAAAAAACATTTCTGCTTGAATTTTAAGGTTTTAATAACAAAAAAGTTTTCCACAAAAAATAATTGTAGTACTATTCTAAGGCAGCCCTGCCTTAGGCTACTGATATTCTAAAACTTAACTTGGACAGAACAAATAACCTACATTCTGATAACAAGAATATTGATTTTTATGATTGCATTGCCCTTAACAATTTAGTAACTTTGAAACGCATATCAGAAACGCATCACTCAAAAACAATCCTAATTATTTAAAATTAAATTTGTACTCATTGAAACAATTTGATTGCAATTAGGAGTTATCTCTAAAGCCAGCGTTCTAATTAAGTTGAAGTTGGCGATGTTAAAGTTTCCGCCATCGGATTTGTTTTTAAATGCCTTTTAGTTGAATTATCATTTTTAAGTAAAAACCAGCATGATTCAAACGTTATTAACGCTTGTTCCTTATTTTATAAAGAACACCTTGCACCTATGTGCCTTTTACAAAGCGGTTGAATCAATATTTTCACTGTTGAGCTTTAATGCTGTTGGAGTAAGTCTCCCCTAGCATAGCCATATTTTAGTTTAGTTTCAACTTACAATAGTATGATAGTAAGACAGTTACTGTCTTAAATGATTATTTGTTGGTCTTGGTTACTAATCTTTTAAACCCCAATTCTATCAATATGTACGTTTTAAAAAGAGACGGAAGACGTGAGTCCGTGAAGTTCGACAAAATTACAGCCAGAGTCGAGAAACTTTGCTACAGCCTCGACCCGTATTTTGTACAACCGCTTGAGGTAGCTAAAAAAGTTATCGCAGGACTTTATGATGGTGTAACAACCACCGAACTTGATAATTTGGCAGCAGAAACGGCTGCGTCAATGACCACCAAACATCCAGACTACGCAACCCTTGCTGCAAGAATTGCGGTGTCTAACTTGCATAAAAATACCCAGAAGTCATTCTCGGGAACCATGAAGCGTTTGTATAATTATGTAGATCCTAAAACAGGTGAAAACGCTGCATTAATTTCGAAAGAGACCTATGATACCATCAAAAAACACGCTGCTGAATTAGATGGAGCAATCATCTATGACCGTGATTTTGGTTATGATTACTTTGGTTTTAAAACCTTAGAAAAATCGTATCTCTTGAAAATGGAGGGTAAAATCGCTGAACGCCCACAACACATGTTAATGCGTGTGTCAGTTGGTATCCATGGCGAAGATATCGAATCGGTTATCAGTACCTACAACTTATTGTCTGAACGTTGGTTTACACATGCTACGCCAACCTTATTCAATGCGGGTACACCAAAACCTCAAATGTCTTCATGTTTCTTATTGACCATGCAAGACGACTCAATTGAAGGAATTTATGACACCTTAAAACAGTGTGCTAAAATCTCGCAATCGGCAGGTGGTATTGGTTTGAGCATTCATAATATCCGTGCTACAGGTTCGTATATTAAAGGAACTAACGGCAATTCAAACGGGATTATCCCGATGTTGCGTGTATTTAACGATACCGCTCGTTATGTAGATCAAGGAGGCGGAAAACGCAAAGGATCATTTGCGATTTACCTAGAGCCTTGGCACGCTGACGTATTTGATTTCTTATCGTTGAAGAAAAACCACGGTAAGGAAGAAATGCGTGCTAGAGATTTATTCTATGCGATGTGGATTCCTGATTTGTTTATGCAACGTGTGAAAGATAACGATACATGGTCGTTGTTCTGTCCGCACGAATGCCCAGGTTTAGCTGACACGTATGGCGATGATTTCAAGAAATTATACGAAGGTTACGAATTAGCGGGCAAAGCTCGTAAAGTCGTAAAAGCACAAGATTTATGGTTCGAGATTTTAGAATCTCAAACAGAAACAGGAACACCATATATGCTGTTCAAAGATGCTGCCAACCGTAAATCAAATCAGAAAAACTTAGGTACTATCAAGTCGTCGAACTTATGTACTGAAATTATCGAATATACTTCAAAAGACGAAGTAGCGGTTTGTAACTTGGCTTCGTTAGCATTACCAAAATTCATTACGCAAAATGAAAAAGGTATTTTTGAGTTTGACCACCAAAAATTATACGAAGTAACGAAGTCGGCAACGAAAAACTTGAACAAAATCATCGACAAGAATTACTATCCTGTTGAAGAAGCAAGACGTTCCAACATGCGTCACCGTCCGATTGGTTTAGGGGTTCAAGGGTTAGCAGATACCTTCATTTTATTACGTATGCCTTTTGAGTCGGAAGAGGCTCGTCAGTTGAACAAAGACATTTTTGAAACCATTTATTATGGTGCCATGGAAGCGTCGATGGAATTGGCAAAAGTAGAAGGCCCTTACGAAACATGGAAAGGTTCTCCAATTTCAGAAGGTATTTTCCAATTTGATATGTGGGGAGTAACACCAACATCAGGACGTTGGAACTGGGAAGCCATGCGTGAATCGGTAAAAACACACGGTGTTCGTAACTCCTTATTGGTTGCTCCAATGCCAACGGCTTCTACTTCTCAAATTTTGGGTAACAACGAATGTTTTGAGCCTTATACTTCTAACATTTATGTTCGTCGTGTATTGTCTGGAGAATTTGCAGTAGTTAACAAGCATTTGCTGAAAGACTTAGTGAAATTAGGTTTGTGGAATGATTCCATGAAAAATAAGTTGATTACCGCCAATGGTTCGGTTCAACAGATTCCAGAAATTCCTCAGCACTTAAAAGACCTATACAAAACAGTATGGGAAATTAAGCAAAAAGCCATCATCGATATGGCTGCTGATCGTGGAGCATTTATTTGTCAATCGCAATCGTTGAACATCCACTTAATGGATCCTAACTTCGGTAAATTGACTTCTATGCACTTCTACGCATGGGAAAAAGGCTTAAAAACAGGTATGTACTATTTACGTACGAAAGCGGCCGCAGATGCGATTAAATTTACGGTAGAAAAACAAGCAGAAGTAGCCGTTGAACATGCTAGCGTTGTACAAGAGCATGATATGGATTATCAGACTTATGCTAAAGCAGCAGCATCGTCATTAAATGGTGGTGTTATTGAGCAAAACTGGTCAGCAATGCAGTGTTCATTGGATGATCCAGAAGGTTGCGAAGCTTGCGGTTCATAAGCATCACATAAATCATCTAGTGAGTAGAACAAGCCCTTTACGAAATGTAAAGGGCTTGTTTTCTTTTAAAAGAAGGGATATTTAGATTTGGGACTATTCTAACAAGAAAGGGGCTATTATTTGCTAAAATATTGAACAATAGCACGATTATTCCCTTGCGTTCTTGTAAATTTGCGTTTCTTAGAAACAAAATAGCATTATCTATTATTTTACAATCACATACATAAAAGGTAAAACCAATGTTAAATATCGTATTGTTTGGCCCTCCAGGTGCAGGAAAAGGAACTCAATCTGCCAAATTGATTGAAAAGTATCAGCTTGTTCACATTTCAACAGGAGATTTGTTTCGTATGCACATCAGCAACGACACATCACTTGGACAGCAAGTAAAGCAAATTTTAGCGAATGGCTTACTTGTTCCAGATTCGATTACTATTGATATGTTGGAAGAAGAAGTTCAAAAAAATCCAGAAGCAAAAGGCTTCATTTTTGATGGCTTCCCACGTACAGTAGCTCAGGCAGAAGCATTAGATGCGTTTTTAGAAGGCAAAGGTCAAAAAATCAATGGCGTTGTTCAATTAGACGTAGACCAAGAAGAAATTAAAACTCGTATCGCTGAACGTCAGAAAGTTTCTGGTCGTGCAGATGATGACGCAGAAAAATTATTAAAGAGAATTGACGAATATTTCTCAAAAACTATTCACGTATTACCTTACTATGCTGAGCAAGGCAAAGTGGTTCAAGTAAATGGTATTGGTGAAATTGAAACTATTTTCACTAATATTTGTTCGGCTATCGACGCATTTTAAGTAAAATTTTGGATGTTGAATTTTGGATTTTGGATTTAAAAATCTGGCTAACAATCCTTGTTTAAGAAAAATAACTATCTACTAAATTGACTTTTCTTATACAAGTAGTAAGTAATCAGACACATTTACTTTAAGAATCATACAGGAATATAGTAAGCAAAAGTGATTGATTACCAATTTTTCACACAACTATGTCTTTTATGTATCTATGTGGTCAAATATGTTGTGGTACTTAAATCCAAAATTTAACATTCAAAATTCAACATCATTATCATATTTATTAGTAATACTATAAACGAATGTTGTAAAAATAAGCGATACAACATTCGTTTACAGCTTAGTAAGCAGCCTAAACAAGAGTAGGCAATCTGTTTTTAACAAAAACAGCAAACAAAAAATAACAGTAAAATTATGACAAGTAACTTCATTGACTACGTAAAAATTAATGTCCGTTCGGGGCATGGCGGTGCTGGCTCATCACACTTTCGTCGTGAAAAACACGTTCCCAAAGGTGGTCCCGACGGCGGTGATGGTGGTCGTGGAGGACACGTTATCCTAAAAGGAAACTCTCAACACTGGACACTTCTTCACTTAAAATACCAAAAGCACATTTTTGCTGACAAAGGAAATGCAGGAGAAGGCGGAAAACGTTCGGGAGCCCAAGGAGCAGATGCTCTTATTGAAGTACCTCTAGGAACAATTGCAAGAGATGCAGAAACTGGCGAGATTCTTGCTGAAATTACACAAGAAGGTCAAGAAGTAATTCTATTGAAAGGCGGACGAGGCGGTTTAGGAAACACACACTTCAAATCAGCAACAAACCAAGCACCGCACCACGCACAACCAGGAGAAGAAGGGGGCGATATGTGGGTGATTTTGGAATTAAAAGTATTAGCAGATGTCGGCTTAGTAGGTTTCCCGAATGCAGGAAAATCAACACTCTTGTCGGTTGTATCAGCAGCAAAACCAGAGATTGCGGATTATGCCTTCACGACCCTTGTACCGAATTTGGGCGTAGTATCTTACCGTAATTTCAAATCCTTCATTATGGCCGATATTCCTGGAATTATTGAGGGGGCATCTGAAGGAAAAGGCTTAGGAATGCGTTTCTTACGCCATATTGAACGTAACTCGATTCTATTGTTTTTAGTGCCTGCATCGGCTGAGAACATAGAAGATGAATATAATATTTTGTTGAATGAGCTAAAACAATACAACCCTGCATTGTTGGACAAAGACCGTATTTTGGCCATTTCAAAGACTGACTTAATCACCTCTGACGAAGACCGTGAGCGTATTATCAGTCAAATACCAAAGGATTTACCTTACGTAATGATTTCATCTATCTTACAACAAGGATTAGTAGAATTGAAAGATTTATTGTGGAAAACATTACAAGATGCACAAGTAAACGAATTGCCTAGCTCGCCCGCTCCAGAAAGCGATGCAGAATAAGTAATTCTATTCCGTACACCTTCTTTTGTCATTGTTCTTACCCCATCAATGATAAAAAGAAGGTGTCTATGCTAAATCGTTTGAAGAAATAGCTTTATCCCTATCAGGAAGCCCAACAAACGATTTTCTTGTACATTTTGAGATGATTATCATAGAATAGTACAAGCCGTTGAGGGTTCTACTAACCTGTTAGAATTATAGCAATGGCCTAAATTTAGCTCTGCTTAAACAACCAACTCTCCTTTTATGAAGCGTTTATACGTTATCCTTTACGCTGTCTTTTTCGCTTTGATGTGTTTTACAAGTGCATCAGCACAAACACCAGCCATTCAAGCGACCTACTCTTGTGTTAATAATAATGCTACCTTATCTGTGGCAAATGTAAGTGGTGTTACCTCCTACACCTGGCGAAATGCCAGTACTAGTACTATAGAAGCTTCAACCGCAACTCTTACAAGAGCCAGTGGTTCTTATACTGTGACCATTATTCAAACAAGTGGTACCTCTACTTTAGGCCCTTTTACGATTAGCAGTCCTGTTGTACCAGCTGCTCCTAGCATTACTCCTCCTACCGATGTAACAACACCCATCTGTGCGAGTGCTAGTAGAAGCATTTCAGCAAGTGGAGCTAGTAATTACCTTTGGAAACGAAATAATGTTTCATTAGGGGTTTCGGGTAATAGTCTAAGCGTATTAGGGACGTCCGTTGCTGCCGAAGGAACCTACAGCTTTACGGTGGTAACTGTAAACACGGTCACTACTTGCGAATCGGCTAATTCTACGGCAGTTAGTTTAAAATTATCTCCTACCACTCCAGCAGCTCCAACA
>JALRIJ010000171.1 GCA_023255485.1 Flectobacillus sp. | reverse complement strand
GTAGATTCCTTGTCTGGACGAGAGTTCGAATCTCTCCAGCTCCACAACCATAGCCACTTAATTCTAACTGAATTGAGTGGCTTTTTTGTTTTGTTGGGAAATGAGTAAATTGCGTTGGAAGAAAATAAGAACATCATCGAATGAACCTAAATTTTAACATGAAACTAGCCGATGGCTACTCAAGTAATTCTCAAATCGCACGAGTTTTGACGGAAAATTGGGTTAAAGAAAACTCATATTGTCCTTCTTGTGGCGAAAATCCGTTAAGTGAATTTGAAAATAATCGTCCTGTCGCTGATTTCTTCTGCAAAAAATGTAGCGAAGAATTTGAACTGAAAAGTAAATCAGGTAAATTATCGAATACCATTACCGATGGAGCTTATTCAACTATGATTGAACGGATAAATTCAGATAACAACCCTAATTTTTTCTTTTTAACCTACACGAAACAATGGACGGTTAATGATTTCTTGATAATACCTAAACAGTTTTTTACTCCTGAAATTATTATTCAAAGACCGCCTTTATCTCAAACTGCGAGACGGGCAGGTTGGGTTGGTTGCAATATCGATATTTCAAAAGTAGCAGATTCTGGAAAGGTATTTTTGGTTAAAAACGCCCAAATAATAGACGCAGGGATTGTTAATGAGTCATTTAATAAAACACACTTTCTGAGAGGAAAATCAAAAGAAGCAAGAGGGTGGTTATTAGACGTGATAAGCTGTGTTGATACCATAAAAAAAGAATCTTTTACGCTTGATGAGGTTTATAAATTTGAAGTGTTCCTCCAAAATAAATATCCTAACAATCATTTTATCAAAGACAAAATACGACAACAACTTCAATTATTGAGAGATAAAGGATTTATTGAGTTTGTCGGTCGTGGGATTTATAAAAAAATAACTTATGGAAACATTTAAAATAGAAGTGCAGGAGGTTTTATCCAGAATTGTAGAGGTTGAAGCAAAGTCGGTAGAGGATGCTGTTGACCAAGTTTATGAACAATACAAAAAAGCAGAAATTGTATTGGATTACACTGATTTGGTGGCAATGGATGTGTTTTCGCAAGACTCGAAAGAGGAAAAGAATAATTTAATAAAAGAGATAGTTGATTATTTATTTGAAGAAGAACGAAAGCATTTTGAGGAATTTGATGTTAAGCCCGATACTCATATTTTCTTAAAACTAAAACGTTTAAAAGAACTTGTAGATTAAACAACCAATAACCATGAAAAAATTACTCACTTCGTGTATTTTCTTGTTGCTAGTCTCAACGGCTTTTGGACAGGTTAGTAAAGCTAGTTTTCCTGATAGCACTGTTTCTGTTTTATTGGATTCTACCATTAAAGTATCCGTCATAAAAGAAGCCAAAAGTAGTCCTGCTTTTTTTTTGAATGGGAAATTTACGTATTCGGGTACGATGGAATTTCTTGACTTTGAAATGATAAAGACCCTTAATATTGTGAAAGAAAGTTTTGAGTATAAAGGTGTAATTTATGACCGTAAAGTACTGGTTGAAACGAAAGAGGACTATAAGCCTGTGTTAATGTCACTTCGTAAAATAGTAAAGAAGTATGTTAAGGTTGAAGTGGGTAAAACATTATTTATGCTCAATGAAAAGGTCTTAGATGTAGATTTGGATGAAGCAATGGTTGATAAGAAGTATGTATTTAAGATAGAAATACAACAACTGGTTCATCAAGATTTATCGGTAGTTAAGATTTTGACTAAGACAAAAGAGAATATCGAAAAGTCTAAGATAGTAAGAATTAGGGGGACAGAATTGAATCTAACTAATTAGTAATTCCCAGAAAAGCTGAATCCCAATTCAATCAATTTGTCAGCCCAACGACATTAGTTTTTAATAGATTGAGCGTTCTTTGTACAAAGTTTTTATCCATAAATCCGTATTCAAAAATGAAAAAAATGTTAGTGGTTGCCTTGATGCTGTTGGCTGGTGGGCGAGTAGGAAATGCTCAAACGTTTAGAGGTTTAGACAAAAGTACGATGGACGTGGCTTATTGTCCTGATAATTTTGCTCATGACCGTAAGCTGGACGATAAGGCGTTGGTGAAAGTAACTTATACAAGACCTGCCAAAAAAGAGCGTGAAATCATCGGTAAATTAGTTCCTTTTGGGCAATTGTGGCGTGTGGGAGCTAATGAAGCTACTGAAGTGAAGTTGTATCAGGACGTAACGATTATGGGAAAACGTGTAAAAGCGGGTACTTATACCTTGTACATGACTCCGACGGAAACGGAATGGACAATCGTCTTGAATAAGCAGTTAGATGTTTGGGGTACAGCTTTTTACGATGCTAAAAACGATGTGCTAAGTGTGAAAGTTACTCCTAAACGCTTGGATACCGTAGTAGAAAACCTATCTATTCAATTCACGAAAGTAGAAAATAAGCAATCGACTATGCAATTGGCTTGGGAAAATACCTTGGTCGAATTACCGATTTCGTTTTAATTATACCACTGAGTTCCGCAAAGAGTCTCAGAGTTTCACGGAGGTTTTTATTCTCTACGGACTTTATTTTTCCTTTGCGTACCTCTGCGGTTCTTCGTGTAACTTAGTGGTATAACTATTCCACGGAGGTACACGAAGTACAACACAGAGTTACACAAAGAAAAAATAGAAAAACTCTAGGCAACTCTGTGGCAACCGTCACTATAACTATCAACTAGTTCTTTACAGAAAAATTAATGTCAACTAATTTTGCACGCTTACTTAACTAATAAAACAGAATAAGTTGGCGAAACATCGCTAATCTAACATTCCTTGAAGATGAGTAACAGCAGAGAACAACTATTAGCAAGAGTAAAACAAAATCAGCCAAGTATTACGCCTTTGCCTAATTTAGGAGTATTAGGTTCTTACGATTTTGAGATTCTTGAAAAATATAAAGAAACCCTAAAGGGAATCGGAGGCAATGCCATTGAGGTCAACTCAGAAGAGGAAGTGATTGCCTATATCAAAGAGCATTATCCAGCAGATAGTAGAGTGATTACGACCCTGCCCGCTTTTGAATCACTTGCCGAACCCAACTGGCAAAACCTTGACCCACACGACTTAGAAAGTGTGGATTTGACCATCATTAAAGCTCATTTTGGCGTTGCCGAAAACTCCGCTTTATGGGTCACAGAAGAGTTATTAGGACAACGAGTAGCCCCGTTTATCACCCAATATTTAATTATGTTGGTAAACGCAAGCGATATTTTGCCTACCATGCACCAAGCTTACGACCGCATTGCACAAAGCGAATATGGTTACGGTGCATTCATAGCAGGACCTTCCAAAACAGCCGATATTGAACAATCGCTCGTAATTGGAGCTCATGGGCCAAGAGGTCTAAACGTTTTTATCATTAAGTAAAACCCAAGTAAATTACAAAGCCCTTTCTCTTTTGAGTTAGGGCTTTTTGTTTGGGAGAAAACTAATAGATATTTATGTTTTCATATATTTAGTCAATACCCAAAACAGCAATTGCGGAGAATAATAACCTTATTCCCCTTAAATATGCGGAGAATAATCTATATATTTACCGCATACAGTTAAAATTGGATAGCGATGAGATACATTTATGAATACGACGCATGGCCAGAATTTACGTGGGATGATAAAAAAGTATCCTTGATTTTAGGGAAAGTAAGGCATCTTCAAGGAAGGGTTTTCGGTAAAATGGGATCGCTCGGATTTTCACTCAAGGAAGAAACGATGCTCTCAACGTTGACCTTAGATGTGTTGAAATCATCCGAAATAGAGGGTGAAATCCTAAATTATGAACAAGTTCGTTCTTCCATAGCTAGAAGGTTAGGGATAGAATATTCGGGTATTGTTCATGTCGATAGAAACGTTGAGGGTATTGTTGAAATGATGCTTGATGCAACACAAAAATATAAAGATCCTCTTCTGGAAGAACGGATTTTTGGGTGGCACGCAGCCTTATTTCCAACAGGGTGGAGTGGAATGCACCGCATTGATACTGGTAGCTACCGAGATGGAGAAATGCAGATTGTATCTGGAGCGATGGGTAAAGAGAAGGTTCACTATCAAGCCCCTTCGGCTGAAGTGGTAAAAAAAGAAATGGACTTATTCCTCGAATGGTTCAATAGTGACATTGAAGTAGATGACGTGTTGAAAGCGGCTATTGCTCACTTTTGGTTTATCATTATTCATCCTTTCGATGATGGAAATGGACGTATTGCCAGAACACTTTCGGATATGTTGCTTGCTCGTTCCGAAAATAGTTCACAACGGTTTTATAGTCTATCGAGCCAAATACTGTTGGAGAAAAAGGACTATTATGAGGTTTTACAAAAAGTGCAGTATAGTACTGGCGATATAACAGCCTGGTTGTGTTGGTTTTTGACATGTTTATATAATGCGTTGGAAAGTACGGAAGTAACGCTAGAAAAAGTACTTCAAAAGGCTGAATTTTGGGAGAAACACAAAGAAACAAGCTTAAATAGCCGACAGCGATTAATGCTCAATAAACTATTCGATGGATTTGACGGTAAATTAAAAACTTCCAAATGGGCAAAGATTACTAAATGTTCCCCCGATACAGCCCTTCGAGATGTCAAAGATTTAATAGAGAAAGGTATCTTAAAGCAGGAAGAATCAGGTGGACGAAGTACCAATTATGAACTAGTAATTTAAGACTATAAACTCTATTTTAAGCTAAATCGTCCATTAGGTTTTCAGTGGATTTAAAGACCGTTTTTCGTAATGGGAAAGCGGTCTTTTTTGTTTATGAAATGAAAAAGAAGTAATTTAGAAACGTATAGGTTAACTCTAAATACACCTCACAGCCAACCCGCTGAATAACAAATACTTGTAATAATTATAGAACAAATTTAACCAATGAAAAAGCAATTCATCCTACTGATGCTCCTTGCATTATGTGGTTTTCAGTACTCCGTAACTGCACAAAAAGGCAGTATTCTTCCTCAAGAAAAAGTATTCCTGCATCTCGACAAGCCGTATTATGTGGCGGGTGATACGCTGTGGTTTAAGGCTTATTTACAGGATGCAGCCACCCATAAAATAGACTCTGCCAGCCGTGTCTTATATGTTGATTTATTGAATCTGGAAACCAATAAACTCATTCGCCATTTGAGTATTCCCGTGTTGGGTACTGGTACAGGTGCTATTACCCTTTCGGATACTTTAGCACAGGGTAATTATGCCCTACGAGCTTACACCAATTATATGCGTAATTTTTCGGAGGAGTTTTTCTTTCATCAAAAAATCAAAATCTGGGCGTTCAAACCTACTGAGGATAATACGGAGGGGATAAGCCCCACGGCAATTGATATTGCAGAGGTAAATTTCTTCCCCGAAGGAGGCGATTTAGTCACAAATCTGGAGTCTCGTGTAGCCTTTAAAGCAATCAATAAACTCGGAAAAGGGGTAGAAACTACGGGTTTCATTCTGGACAATAAAGGAGATAGCACGGTATTTTTCAATACTAGCCATTTAGGTATGGGTATATTTCAGTTCAAACCCGAGGCGAATAAAACTTATACTGCCTATCTCAAAAAACTAGATGGAACGTGGATAAAACGAACAATGCCCAAAGCTCTTTATGCTGGCTATACCTTAGCGGTTAGCTCTTTGGCAAACAAGGACAAAGTGAAGGTATTTATTTCATCACAAAATGCGGTAGGTAGCGACACTTCGGGGACACTCTTGTTGGTGGCATCGCAACGTTCTAAGATTTGTTTTATCGGTAAAATCCCCAAAAAGACCCCTACTCAAGCGGTGAATATTGCCAAAAATGTATTTGAAGACGACGGTGTTGTGACGATTACCTTGTTAACCGAAAAGGCAGAACCTTTGTGTGAACGTTTAATTTTTATTAAGCAGAAAAAACAGTTAAAGCTAAACGTACAAACAGATAAAGCAGTGTATAAACCTCGGGAAAAGGTCACATTGTCGGTAGAAGCACTTGATGCGGAAGGGAAACCCGTGCAGGGGAATTTCTCTTTGTCTGTAACGGATGCTTCTCAGGTTTTACACGAGGCGTATTCGCAAAATTTACTTTCGTATATGCTCTTGACTTCGGATGTTTCGCCACGAGAAAATAACTACACAGAACCAAGTATTAGAGGGTTTATTGAGCAACCATCGGCCTATTTTAATGAAGCTGATCCAGAAGCTAACTTAAAATTGGATATGCTTATGATGAGTCAGGGCTGGAGACGTTATTTATGGCAAGATGCGAATACTAAACCGAAAGTAAATTTCTTTGTAGAAGATGGGCTTTATGTTTCGGGAGTAGCAAAACGCCCGAATGGAAAAGTGTCGCCTAATACGACGATTACGATGATGTTTCAAGATGCTAGAACGAAAAAAAGCAGCCTCCGTTTTGAGGGAGCGGATAGTCTTGGGCGATTCGCTTTTTATAACCTAAACCTCATTGATACAACGACACTCTTTTTGCAAGCAACCAAGGAAAAAGGGGGAAAAAATCTCATTTTAAGACTTGATAAAGATTCTATTCCTGCCATTGTTCCTGCTAAAAACATCATGCCTATCGACCTAAGCGATGCCAGTGCTAAGGAGTTTGCAGGATTTTTACGTAAAAGTAGGGCGGCTTTAGAACTAGAAAAAAAGTCTATTTTTAATAAGTCGAAACTCTTACAAGAAGTGACTGTAAAAGCCACGGTACAACGAGATACCAGAACTAATTACAGAACCCCAACAAAACGTTTTTCGATTGATGAAGAGCATCTTTGCGATGGAGCAACCTCTGTCATGTCTATGCTAATTGGTAGAGTAGCGGGAGTAAATATACAAGGAGCTCCTGGGCAAGAAACGGTTGTCTTTCGTGGACAAAATATTACTCCTGCCT
>JALRIJ010000170.1 GCA_023255485.1 Flectobacillus sp. | reverse complement strand
GGGGTGTTGTGGCAGCATTGTCTAAATAAACACGAGATTTTATCATGGCAATGGGATGATTAATTGTGGAAGTCCTGACTGACCTCCGATTGGGATTATTGATGAAAATGTAATTATATTCCAAATGCAATCGGCATTTATACATAAGCCAACCAGAAAGCTGTATTACGTATAAATGCCGTATTGTAAAAATAATATACTAAACGATTAACTATTGAAAAAAGCTATTCCACGTCTCTCAGTTTACTATGTCTATAGCCATAACCACCATAAATAGCCAAACCAATAAGTAACCAAATAACAAAAATAGTCCAGTTAGTTACTCCGAGTTCTGTCATTAGATAAAGGTTCGTTAAAATTCCTAAAATAGGTAAAATAGAACATTTATGTAAATATGCTAAAACCGACAGGCCTAACCACACGAGCCAAAAAATCAACAACAGGGGTTTTTCTTCAATTTGATTAACCAACAAGCCTGTTGAAAGCACATAACCAAACACCAACACAAATACAGTCCCTACGATATACTGTCCATTCAGGTATGGCACTTTAAATTTGGCATCTTTCGACAAGCCTTGATAATCTAAATACAGGATACCAGCACACACTAAAATAAAGGCAAAGAAAGTCCCCACACTAGTCAAATCAACAAAGAAGCCCATATCCAAAAATAAGGATGGAATGGCCACCACTAAGCCTGTAACAATCGTAGCGAAGCTTGGCGTTTGAAATTTTGGGTGAATTTTTGCAAAACGTTTCCAAAGTAATCCATCACGACTCATCGACATCCAGATACGAGGTTGCCCCATCTGATACACCAATAATGCACTCGTAATAGCCACTACTGCCGACACCGAAATCACTCCTGCTGCAAAATTAAAGCCAATTTTTTGGAAAACATAGGCTAAAGGATCATCTACCTTTAATTCCGTATAATTTACCATCCCTGTCAGTACCAAAGTAATCAACACATACAAAACCGTACAAATCGCCAAACAATACAACATGGCTTTAGGTAAATCTCGTTGCGGGTTCTTACATTCTTCGGCGGTAGTAGAAATAGAGTCAAAACCAATAAAGGCAAAAAACACCGAAGCCACTCCTCCTAATACTCCTTTTGCTCCATTGGGTGCGAAAGGCGACCAGTTTTCGGGCTTTATATAAAATACACCTACTGAAATCACTAGACCAATTACAATTAACTTCAAGACAACCAGCATATTACTTGCTGTTCTTGACTCACGAATACCAATGTAGACTAACGAGGTTACTAGTAACGTAATAACGCCAGCAGGTAAATCCATTAAGATTTTCACACCACCCAACACAGGAGCATGAAGATAAGCATCGGAAGCAATTTTTAAACTATCTGTCAAAGGCTCATGATTTTGAAGAGCCAAATAGCCTTTGTGAGCCGTACCGTAGTCAATCGTCAAATAGTCAGGAAAAGGAATTCCAAAACCTGTGAGCATTCCTATAAAATATTCTGACCACGAAATCGCTACCACCATATTAGAAACGGCATATTCGAGAATCAAAGCCCAGCCAATTACCCAAGCGAAAATTTCACCAAATGATACGTAAGCGTATGTATAAGCACTACCAGAAACAGGTACCATCGAGGCAAATTGGGCATAGCAAAGTGCTGTGAAAACACAGGCTACTGCTACAAAGATAAAGAGCAATGATACCGCAGGGCCTCCCTCAAAACTAGCACGTCCAATGGTGCTAAAAATTCCTGCTCCAATGATTGCAGCAATACCAAAAGAAGTCAAATCTCGAACTCCCAGTACTTTGTGCAAGCCTGCCCCCTGTTCTCCTCCTGTACTGGCTAAAACGTGATTAATGGATTTCCTGCGAAAAATAGAATTGTTTGCCATAAAGTATAATTGTATTTGATGATGAATCCCAAAAATTTAGGGATTTATGAGTAAATAAGATGGAAGATTCTGCTATTCTACGAACCTTGCTCTGATTAGGTAAGAACTAAGTTAAATGAAAATCCTCAGAATAACCGCTATTTGCCTAATTTTTGGGAAAAAGCATTACTTTTGTGAGCTATAACCCCTGTTTTCTCATGCAAAATATCGCTGTCGTTATCCTAAATTATAACGGTAAACAATTCCTTTCTGATTTCTTGCCTTCGGTAATTACACATTCGCAAGGAGCATCTATCTATGTGGCAGACAATGCTTCTACCGACGATTCAGCTACATTTTTACAAAATCATTATCCTACTATATCGCTGATTCAATTACCTCAAAATGGAGGCTATGCAAAGGGATACAACGATGCACTAAAACAAATCAAGGCTGATTATTATGTACTATTAAATTCGGATGTGGAAGTTTCCGAAAATTGGCTTGAGCCTGTTATTTCTCTTATGGAAAGCGATAACAGCATTGCAGCTTGTCAACCTAAAATTAGAGCATTTCATCAAAAAGCTTCTTTTGAATATGCAGGAGCAGCAGGTGGTTTTATTGATTATTTGGGCTATCCCTATTGTCGTGGACGAATGTTTGATACGCTTGAAGAGGACTTAGGACAATATAACGATAATCGGGAAGTCTTTTGGGCAACGGGTGCTTGTATGTTTGTAAAAGCTCCGATTTTTCATGAATTAGGAGGCTTTGACGAAGATTTCTTTGCCCACATGGAAGAAATTGACCTTTGTTGGCGAATGAAACACAAAGGGTATCGAGTTTATACTTGTGGAGAATCGACTGTCTATCATGTGGGTGGCGGAACATTACATAAATCAAATCCAAGGAAAACGTTCTTGAACTTTAGAAATGGATTGGCAATGCTCTACAAAAATCATCCCGATAAAGGGCTTGTAGCTACGATTTTAACTCGCTTAATTTTAGACGGAATTGCAGGTGTAAAATTTGTATTGTCTGGTAATATTCAAGACTGTATTGCGATTCTAAAAGCCCATTTTAACTTTTACGGAAACATTAGCAACTGGAGAAATAAAAGGAATGCAATCATCAAAACAAAAGCTGTTTCGATGATTTATCCCAAGAGTATCGTTTGGGAATATTTTGGCAAAGGCAAAAAGAAAAGCAATGAGCTAAAGCAGCTTTAGCTAGTTAATACACGACAAGAAATTGGTAATAACTAGAACTCCCACACACTTGGATTATTTTGCTGACGAAGGTATTTACGGATATTCATCCAAAATGCCAACACTAAGTAAATCAAAATGGGAGAACCCATTGTAAGGAATGAAAGATAAATGAAGTAAAGACGAATACTTCCTGTATTAATCCCAAACTTTTCTCCAATATGCGAGCAAACTCCAAAAACGTGATGCTCGACAAAATATTTAAGTTTTAGCATTTTCTGATAAAAGGATTAAAGATTATTAATAATCAACTGATTATCAATGTATAATTTTGATTAAAGTGTTGCTAAGATAGTGAATTTAAAATAAAACACAAAATGTCAAGTCAGGATACATACAAGACAATTAAAGCACCAGTAGAAGGATTATTTAAAGATAAAGGAAGTAAATTCTTTGCTTATGCCTATCCAATTGAGCATGAGTCTGAGGTAAAAGTATTGTTAGAACCCTTAAAGAAAGAACATTTCAAAGCGGTTCATCACTGTTATGCTTACCGTTTAGGCATTGATAAAAATAATTTCCGTGTAAATGACGATGGCGAACCTTCTGGAACGGCTGGAAAACCAATTCTCAATACCCTTCTTTCACAAGATATTACTAATATTTTAGTGGTCGTTGTCCGTTATTTTGGTGGCACGCTCTTAGGTGTTCCAGGATTAATTAATGCCTATAAATCTGCCACTACCGAAGCCCTTGCTGTTGCGGAAGTGTTAGAAAAAACAGTGAATGACGTATATTCTGTTCAATATGAATTTGTTCAAATGAATGATGTCATGAAAGTTGTAAAGGAATTTAACCTAAAAATACGCAACCAAACCTACGATAATCAATGCCTCATGGAAATAGAATTCCGTAAAAGCATTGAAGCACAAGTCATTGGCAAACTCGAAAAAATTGATAATATTACCATTGACTACTTGTACACGGTCTAAAACCCTTATTTCATATCATTCATTCAAAATAATTTTAACACAAACACATGAAAACGAACTTATTATTCATCTGCTTGCTCTTCTCTTTAAGCAGCTTGGGACAAACGACAAGCCTTAGTACAGACTTAGATGAGGATGGTCAAAAAGATAAAGTAGTACTAAAAACAGAAAGTGATTTTGGCTACAAAATTGTCTATAGTTTATCTTCTCAAAAAGGTAAATCTTATGAGAGCCAAGTGGTTACACTTGGAGGACAAACCAATGAACTTAGCCTTAAAAATAAAGTTGTAATCTTGACAAGTACCTACATGAGAGGGGTGAATACTTTTAAATTTCGCTACGACAAGGTCTTGAAGCAACTAAAAGTAATTGGCTATGATAACGAGCAATTTGGAAATGCAGTAAATGATGGTTCTGGTACAGGTAGTTATAACCTATCAACAGGTGCAGTAGAAGCTACATGGAACAGTTATAACGAAAAGAAACAAACGCTTATAACGCTACCAACAATCCGTAAGAAACTTCCTATACGCAATTACACAGTCAGCGATTTTAGCGATAAACTAATCGAAAAGTTAGATGCTGCTGTTACGAATAACTAATAAAATGAAGGTGTGTAAAAAGTGTAGAGTTTTATGTTTAAAGAATTTTGCTTTAAACTCATAAACTTTTCACTTTTCACACACCTTTTATTTCAAGCATTATAAGCGATTTGCTACAACTTCTTTTATGTCACTAATAATTTTCTTAGCTAAGTTATCTGCCTTAGTCATCGAATCTGATTCTGAATAAATTCTAATGATAGGCTCTGTGTTTGACTTACGTAAGTGTAACCACTCCTTTTCAAACTCAATCTTCACCCCATCAATGGTATTAATTGGTTGTTTTGAATATCGCTGCTTAATCGCTTCTAAAACACCATCCACATCAATATCGGGTGTCAATTCTATCTTGTTTTTAGAGATATAATACTCTGGATAGCTTTTACGTAAAGCTGATATTTTCTTGCCTGTATTAGCCAAATGCGTCAAGAACAAAGCAATACCCACCAAAGCATCACGACCAAAGTGTAAGTCTGGATAAATAATTCCTCCGTTACCTTCGCCACCAATTACGGCATTCGTCGATTTCATTAAAGATACCACATTTACTTCACCTACCGCAGAGGCATAATATTTACCTCCAGCCTTTTCAGTCACATCACGTAAGGCACGAGTCGAAGAAAGGTTAGAAACCGTATTACCTACTTTGTTCTGCAAAATATAGTCAGCAACCGCTACCAAGGTATATTCTTCTCCAAAAGGGGAACCATCTTCGCACATAAAACATAGGCGGTCAACATCAGGGTCAACAACGATACCCAAATCGAATTTTTCTTTTTCGATAGCCTTCGTAATATCCGTCAAGTTTTCCGGAAGTGGCTCTGGGTTATGAGCGAAATGCCCTGTTGGCTCACAGTGTAATTTAGTAATTTGCGTAACGCCTAATGCTTCTAACATCATGGGAACCGCAATACCACCCGTTGAGTTAACGGCATCAACAATTACCTTGAAATTACGATTTTTGATTGCTTCTACATTTACCAAAGGTAAGGCTAAGATAAGCTCAATATGTTTCTTTAACCAAGTATTATCAGGTGTATAAGATCCCAACTTTTTCACGTCCACAAAATCGAAGTCTTCAGCCTCTGCAATAGCAAGCATTTCCTCTCCATCTTGTCCTGAAATAAATTCACCTGTTGAATTCAATAACTTTAAAGCATTCCATTGGGCAGGGTTATGACTTGCTGTCAGGATAATTCCTCCAATAGCTTGTTCGGCGGGAACAGCCATTTCTACGGTTGGGGTAGTTGACAAGCCCAAATCCAATACATCCAATCCTAAGCTCTGTAGCGTACCACAAACCAACTTAGAGACCATATCTCCTGAAAGGCGTGCATCACGTCCTATTACAATCTTAGATGACGTAGGGTTGTTTCGCTTTAACCACGTTCCAAATGCTGCCGAAAATTTTACTACATCAATTGGAGTAAGGGAATCGCCTGGCTTTCCTCCGATAGTTCCTCTGATGCCTGAGATAGATTTTATGAGGGTCACGTTCTAGTTTTATTTTTAATATGAGTAAATCCGTTCTTAACGTTCGTTGCCCTCTAAAAGGCTCAAAACGTGGCTGTAAATTTAACGAAAGATTCGCTAATTTCTTACGCTATTTTTATTATGCGGTCAATGTTTTTTTGATTCTATGATAAGGATGGAATCTTCTCCCATTTCAATCGAAAAAACAGGAAGTATCTGCAATAAAAAAGCCTTCAAATCTTTTGATTTGAAGGCTTTTTTGTCAACCGACATGGACTCGAACCATGAATGACGGTACCAAAAACCGTAGTGTTACCATTACACCATCGGTCAGTCTCATTTGATTTGTGATGCAAAATTACGCTTTTAGAGAACACTTGTCAAGTCCTTGTCCTAAAAAAAAATAATATTTTATTTTAACATTCCTATAAGTAATTGATTTTTTGATTCTTACTTACTCGAAAAAAAATGAAAAAAAATGTTATTCATGCCTTAATTGCCCATTTAAACAGTCTTTTTTTACCAAAAAACAAAGCTTCGGAAATTTCCGAAGCTTTTTTGTCATCATTTATACGTATTGTATGAATAATAATTATGCAATCACACCAGAAGTTTCTACCCCAGCACTGATTTTTTTAACTAATCCTTGTAAAACTTTACCTGGGCCACACTCTACAAAGCTAGTAGCTCCATCAGCCACCATGTTTTGTACCGACTGAGTCCAACGTACAGCTCCTGTTAATTGAGCTATTAAATTT
>JALRIJ010000016.1 GCA_023255485.1 Flectobacillus sp. | reverse complement strand
ATGGTGAAATCAAAGACATTTTTACCATACGTATTACTTAAATCAACATTCCAAGCACCCAACTTCCCACGAATACCTGCCACTGCCGAAGCATCACTTACGGTACTCGAAATTTCTGGTAAGAATCCATTTGGATAAACACTTAATACGTTACTTCTAACCGAAGCAGGTACGCTGTTAGGATAACGATAGAAACCTGCTGCGTTACCATCTTTAGAACTGAAACCTCCAAAAGCATATACTTCTAAATGCTGGCTAATAGGTAAAACTCCATTAGCTTCTAGTCCATAACCTGTTACTTTAGCATTTCCAAAACGCAAATCAAAGTCGTTGCGAGTTAGATTTTTAGCCGCTAATATTGAATCATCTTTTACCACTCCGTTCACCGAAGGATATACTTGACCTGTGTAAGTTCCCGTTCTGTTACTTGCATTGCGGTGGGTAAACTCTCCTGTTAGATTCAAAAAGCCTTTTTCTCCTAATTTAAACCCGTAATTTAAACCCACTTGCGTAGTTCCTCCATCTACAACACTTTGCGAAGGAGCAGTTCCTTTACTAAGGACATAGTTTTTATCATAACTCGTCACGTTGCTTCCATAAGAAACATTACCGCTTAATCCTTCTTGCTTTTTCAAGACAATATTAATTACCCCTGCAATGGCATCAGAACCGTATTGAGCAGCAGCTCCATCACGTAAGATTTCGATTTTTTCTACTGAATTCGCAGGAATAGCATTCAAGTCAGTGCCTACAGTTCCTTTGTTAACCGTTCCATTTACGTTTACTAAAGCCGTTTGATGTCTTCTTTTTCCATTTACCAAAACTAATACTTGGTCAGAACCAAGACCTCTTAACTGAGCAGGGTCAACATGGTCAGAACCATCTGTTACCGTTTGACGACTTGATTGAAAAGAAGGAGCAAGATAGTTTAAGATTTGATTCAAATCTACTTGACCCACGTTGTTGGTCACCTGTGCAATGGCAATCACATCAACAGGAACGGGCGAGTCAATTTTTGAACGTCCACCACTTCTTGTACCTGTCACTACGATTTCATTTAAAAGGGATGTTCCTTCCTTTAAAGAAATGTTTAGCGTTTTGGTCTCATTGCCTATCGTGACATCCACTAGCTGAGTTTCATAACCCACGAAGCCAAACTTAATTTTATAGGTACCCTTGGCAATCGTCAAGGTATAATCGCCTTTAGCATCAGAGGCTGTACCTCTTGCCGCTCCCTGCACGGTAATAGACACGCCTGGCAAAGCTGCACCCGATGCTGCATCAACCACTTTCCCTTTGATTCCTTGTGCAAAACTTAATGGGATGATTCCCAAGATAAATAACGCAGTAAATAAATTTTTCAACATAATGGTGTTGGTTTTGTTTTGATGAATTTATGAAACACTATTGAGTAGAATACCGCTTTATTTTTTCAAAAGCATAAGTAAAAATACAATAGACTATTTAATCTACAAATTTGATAGTCTAAATAATTAAAAAAACTTTAAATAATACAGTCTAATCTTTCTAAAGCCCTGTTGTGTATTCCATTTTTACTAGATGACAGTACGATTGTCCTTGCAAACAAAAAAGAGAGCCTGCCATGACGACAAGCTCTCTTTAAGGTATTCGTATTTTCGAGGAAACTAGTTTAGCTTCGCTATAATATCTGTAATTGTTAGTTTTTCTTGTTCTCCTGTAATCATATTTTTCAAGGTCAAAATACCCGACTCCATCTCTTCAGAGCCAATCATACAGGTATAAGCAACATTTTTGCGATTAGCATAATCCAATTGCTTTTTGATTTTGGCTGTATCAGGATAAATTTCCGCATTAATTCCAGCCAACCGAGCAATTTGTAGTAAAGGAAGAGCATAATTTAATTCTGCTTCTCCAAAGTGACAGAACAATAATTTGGTCGTCACCGTGCTATTACTTGGAAACAAATTCAGTTCTTCTAATACATCGTAAATACGGTCAACACCGAAAGAGATACCCACACCCGAAACCCCTGGTAACCCAAATGTTCCTGTTAAGTTATCATAACGGCCACCACCTGTAATAGAGCCAATTTGTACATCTAAGGCTTTCACTTCAAAGATGGCTCCTGTGTAGTACGACAAACCACGAGCAAGCGTAATATCCAGTTCTACGTGTTCATCCGACACACCAAAGGCTGCCATATACGCCCATACTTGCTTTAATTCTTCAATCCCTTTTTGTCCGATTTCAGAAGTAGCCAACAAGGTTTCAAGCGTATCGAATTTTTCTTGATTTGTACCCGAAATAGCAAAAATTGGGTCTAAATTAGCGATTGCCTCCTCAGAGAATCCTTTTTCGACTAATTCTTCCAAGACTTTTTCTTTGCCAATTTTATCTAATTTATCAATTGCTACGGCAAGAATCGCTTCTTTTCCTGCTGCTCCAATAGCCTCCGAAAGTCCTGTTAAAATCTTACGGTTATTGATTTTCAATTGAAAATTAATCCCAAAGCTTCTCATTACCTCCTGCACCATCACCACAATTTCTGCCTCACAAATCAATGAATCTGTTCCAACCACGTCGGCATCGCACTGATAAAACTCACGATAACGACCTTTCTGTGGGCGGTCTGCACGCCATACAGGTTGAATTTGGTAACGTTTAAAAGGCATTGCCAACTCCCCCTTATTCATTACTACATAGCGAGCAAAAGGAACTGTTAAGTCGTAACGTAATCCTTTTTCAGCAACCTTCGTCGTTAGTTTCTTATACCCTTCATCTAAATCTGCTTGTCCAATTTTTTCACTAAAGTTACCTGAGTTAAGTACTTTAAAGATAAGTTGATCCCCTTCATCCCCATATTTTCCCATCAAAACAGATAGGTTTTCCATGGTAGGTGTTTCTAAAGGTTGGAATCCAAAACGTTCAAAAACAGGTTTAATGGTATTAAAAATATAATTACGTTTGGCCATTTTCTCAGGGCCAAAATCACGTGTTCCTCTTACTAAAGATGGTTTGCTCATGGTTATTTCGCTATTAAGTATCAGCTTTTTATCCAGAATAAAGAAAGTTCCTCTTCTTTCCGTTGATACTATTTCGTTAAAAATATGTGCAAAAATAACAAACCCATAAGGTTTTTGGAAACCTTATGGGTTTTAAATCTCTTCTTTTTTGGTTTAGATGGAATTTTTCTATAATTTTGCACCTCAATCAAAAAATCTGTTTCAAAATGGCTGTTACAAGACTAAAAAGAAAAGACAAGAGAAATAAATCTATAGCAACCAATAAAATCGAAGCAATCAAGTATTTGCGTCAAAGACCAGAAATCAAGTTAATTGATATCGATGCAATCAAAGCTGAATTTGCTAAGAAGGCTGCGAAGTAATTCTCGAAATTATTTCTAAGAATTTAAACCTCGTCGATGACGAGGTTTTCTTTTTTATAGCCTATTTCTTTTCCTTCTCTTTCTCCTTTTCAGGCTCTGTAGCTTTTGTTTTTTTATCTTCTTTTTGACGAAGAATTTCGCCCAAACGATTTACTTTTTTGATTTGTTTCAACAATTCTCGTTCTTGCTTATTGATTTTTTTATTGATGTCCATCAATAATTTAAAACGAACTGCCTGCCCATAAAAAATAAAGCCTACTACAATGAGCACCACGCTATACGCCCACATGATAAACCAGATAGCAAAATTATCGGGTTGTGTTTCTTTTCTATAAATCGCATTGGCTAAGCTAGTAATACCTAAAATCAAAAGAACAAGCCCTAGCACCAAACAAATAATCCATTTGTTTTGTAGTGACATTCGTTTGATAAGACGCTGACCAGGAGCTTTTTTGGGGATATCAGGTTTCATATTGGTGGTTGGATAGTTTGAAATTTAAAACATTGTAAGTACAGAACCAGATAAAAATCCAGCTTTTTTGCACGTGATTTGACAAATTTATGCACTGATGCAACATTTTTTTGTTATATTTAGTGCTGATATTTTACTATTTTTATAAACAATAGAAAACATTAAAATTCGTCTGTAAACAAAAATAGGATAATCTATTAAAAATCCCAACGTTATTTCATTCGTTTTCTAACAATCATTTTTAAAACATCCATTAAAATGAAAATTACCCCAAAAATCATCTTATCGTTAACCTTCTGTTTATCAGCGTACTTGTCTAATGCACAAGATTTACGATTCGTTCAAAAGAATCCAGACAAACCTGAGGCAACTGAATACTGGGATCCAGAGGTACGTGTGGTAACGCCAGGAGCAGTACCGTCTGATGCAACTATCTTGTTTGATGGAAAAAATCTTGACAACTGGGAATCGGTAAATGATGGCAGTGCTGCGAAGTGGGAAGTAAAAGATGGTGCCATGACAGTTGTTAAAGGTGCTGGAAATATTTCAACCAAAAAGCATTTCAATGATTATCAGTTGCATATTGAATGGCGTTCTCCAATTGAACCAGACAATTTAAAGAGTCAGCAAAAAGGAAACAGCGGTATATTCATGCAAGGTTTGTATGAGGTTCAAGTACTCAATTCTTATCAGAATCGCTCTTATCGCAATGGTCAGGCAGGATCGATTTACAAACAAACGCCTCCTTTGGTTAATGCAACTTCTAAAATGGGCGACTGGAATGTGTATGACATTATTTATACAGCTCCTCGTTTTACGGCTAATGGAGGAATTGAAACTCCTGCTTACGTTACCGTTATTCACAATGGTGTGGTAGTGCAGAATCATACTAAAATCCAAGGAGTAACCAACTATATTGGCCAGCCAACAAACCCAGTTCACGGAGCGGGTCCTATTACCTTACAAGACCACGGTAATGCAGTAAGTTTCCGTAATATTTGGATTCGTGAAATGTAAGAGAAAGCATATACTTGGTATCTAAGTTAAAGACAAGGTTTATTAGGAATGATTTTTTACCTTTGTGTAAAGAATCATTCCTTTTTTGCTTAGTAAGCAGTTGCTTTGCTGAAAATTTACCAAACTATTTTCAAATGAAATCAATTATTAGCTGGACACTCCGAAACATTCCAAGAAAGTATCTCCAATTGGTAAGTCATTTTGCCATGAAATTTTATTCCTTATTTCTCCATGGCGATAAAGTCGAATGTCCCGTTTGTAACTCCAAATTCTCTCACTTTGTGCCTTATGGTCGCTTAGAACCCAGAGACAACGCCCTTTGTCCAAGTTGCTTGGCCTTGGAACGTCATCGCTTAATGTACCTATACCTGCAACAACGCACCAACTTCTTTAAGGACAATCTAAAAGTATTGCACGTAGCTCCCGAATATTGCTTCATTGATCGTTTTGAAAAAATGAAGAATTTAGACTATATCACAGCAGATATTGAGTCACCATTGGCAAAAGTAAAAATGGATTTACACCATATTCCTTTTGAAGACAACACCTTTGATGTCGTTTTCTGTAATCACGTATTAGAGCACGTAGATGATGATATTCATTGTATGGCAGAAATGCGTAGGGTATTAAAACCCACAGGTTGGGCCATTATGCAATCGCCACAAGATTGGTCATTGGCAACTACTTTTGAAGACAAAACGATTACAGACCCTAAAGAAAGAGAACGTTTATTTAAGCAAGATGACCACTTCCGTATTTTTGGCAGAGACTATAACAAACGCTTAGAGCAAGGAGGGTGGACTGTAAAAGAAGACCGTTTTGTGATGGAAATGCCTGAAAAAGAAGCGACTCGTTTTGCTTTACCAAAAGAAGAAATCATTTATTTGTGTACGAAATAATTACCGTACTTCATAGGCACTTACCAGATTTAAACAGACAAATCAATGCGTTACACTTCCATCAACAACCAATTATTTATAGAAAATAGAGCTAAATTATCGGCTCTAATGAAAGATAAATCACTTGCGATTTTTAACTCTAATGACCCGATGCCAACCAACGCAGATGGCACGATGGGTTTTAAACAAAATTCAGATTTATTTTATCTGACAGGGATTGATCAAGAAGAAACAATTTTGCTCTTATTCCCTAACAGTCCCGACCCGAAACTAAAAGAGGTTCTTTTCATAAAAGAAACCTCTGAACATATTGCCATTTGGGAAGGGTATAAATATACCAAAGAACACGCAAGAGCGGCATCAGGGATTCAAACCATTTATTGGACACATCAATTTGAGGGCATCCTAGGAATGGTTGCCTTTGAAGCAGAGCGCATTTACTTGAACACCAATGAACATAGTCGTAATAGTTCTATTGTTCAAACAAGAGATGCTCGTTGTATTGCCCAGATAAAAGAGCAATATCCCTTGCATACACTCGAGCGAGTAGCTCCTTTAATGCACCATTTACGTGCTACTAAAAGTAGTTATGAGATTGAGCAATTACAAGAAGCCATTCGTATTACTGAATTGGGTTTCAGAAGATTACTTTCTTTTGTTAAACCTGGGGTAACAGAATACGAAATTGAAGCGGAATTAATTCATGAGTTTGTAAGAAATCGTTCTCGTGGTTTTGCCTATACACCTATTATCGCCTCTGGTGCTAATGCTTGTGTATTACACTACATCGAGAATAAGAATGTTTGTCAAGATGGTGAATTGATTTTACTCGATGTGGCTGCCGAATATGCCAATTATAATGCCGACTTAACCAGAACAATTCCTGTAAATGGGCGTTATACTGCTCGTCAACGTCAGGTATATGATGCCGTGCACCGAGTATTCAACTTTGCAAAAAGCATTCTAAAACCTGGTGTATTTTGGAATGAATACCAAAAAGAGGTAGAAAAATACATGGAGTCGGAACTGATTGGTTTAGGGTTACTCGACGCAACAGACGTAAAAAATCAAAACCCAGAGTCACCTCTTTTACGCAAGTATTTTATGCACGGGACTTCGCACCACTTAGGCTTGGATGTCCACGATGTTGGTAACCGTTATCGTCAATTTGAAGCGGGAATGGTATTTACAATCGAGCCCGGCATTTATATCAGAGAAGAAGGCTTAGGCATTCGCTTGGAAAACAATATTGTTTTAACAGAAAACGGCAATATAGACCTTATGGCAAGTATTCCAATGGATGCAGACGAAATAGAATCCTTAATGAATTCATAAATAGCAAGAAAAGGATGCCAATTGAACGTTCACGTATAAACAATTGGCATCCTCTTATTTTAGTATTCAAAAATAGTTTTTAGCTGAAATATGATAGATATATCCAATGCCTTATTAAAAGTCAGGTATTTTTTTTATCTTGCTACTCGAAAGGTAGTCCATTATTGAACCCAATAAAACAGTTATTCCTATAATAATAACTATTTAGTGATTTCTACAGTTTATGCTACGCTAAATGCGAGAAAAAATAGGCTTAGCTTTCCAATTAGAAGGAAGCAATCATTACCTCGCTCGTTCTGCCGTTAGAAATAACAATAGGACAGTCCATCAAAACGAAGCAATACTTGTAATAATAAATTCGAATAACGCTGAAGCATCCAGAATACATAGTGTTGTCATTGGTCTTTGTAAATTACATAAATGGGACAATAGCAACGTTCATTTTAAAAATACACGAGCTATAAGAGTATTATCAGTATTATTATGACCTTTAAAATAGTACGTACCATATTTACAAACCACTCATAATAAACCCAGTCATTTGTCTGTCAAACAATAGTAACTCTATTCGTGGGAGCGTCACGAAAAAGAGATATTGAATATGGCATTTATCATAGTTGCAATGAAAGTATTATATGACCATCAAGCGTTTACAGGCTCTCGATTCGGAGGAGTTGCTAGGTATTTCCACGATTTAATGGAGGATCTAACAACAATGAACGTAGAGGTGGATTTAGCTCTTTATTTTTCAAACAACGAGTACCTAAAAGATAGTACAATAAATAAACCTTTGAAATATAACTATTTTCTAGGGTTTATGCCTACGAATATTCTAATCTCACAAATCAATCGTTTGGCAAGTATTTTAACGCTTCAACGAGGAAAATTTGATTTATTTCACCCGACGTTTTTTCATCCGTATTTCTTAGAACACCTGCACGATAAGCCCTTTGTTTTGACTTATCATGATTTAATAAAAGAAAAACTTAACTTAACGCATTTAGACAATAGTTCACTGGAAACCAAACAGTTACTAATCAACAAAGCTAGTAAAGTCATTGCTATTTCTGAAAATACGAAAAGTGACATTCTAAGCTTTTTTGACGTAAGTCCAGATAAAATAAGTGTAGTGCATCATTCTTCGAAATTCAATACGATGCCTACTTATGAAGAAGCAAATTTGCAACTACCAAACGATTACCTGCTTTATGTAGGTACTCGTAACTTCTATAAAAATTTTGATAATTTGTTACTTTCATTACTTCCTATTTTCAAGAAATACCCTCACCTAAAACTCGTGTGCGGTGGCGGCGGAGAGCTATCAGAAACGGAATTACTGAAGTTAAAAGAACTTCATATCACTGATAAAATCATTCAAATAGGCTGTAATACCGACAATAAATTATATCATTTATATAAAAATGCAACCGCCTTTATTTATCCTTCGCTATATGAAGGATTTGGCATTCCTATCTTAGAAGCATTTGCTTGTGGTTGCCCTGTTATTTTGAGTAACACGTCTAGTTTTCCTGAAATTGCTGAAGAGGCGGGAATGTATTTCGATCCTATGCAAACCGACAATATGACTCAGGTAATCGAACAAGTATTAGTAGATAAGACCTTACAAAAAACATTAAGAGTAAATGGGTTTAAACGGCAAATGGATTTTTCAGCAGAGAAAACAGCTCGCAAAACGCTAGATGTGTATAAAAGTATTCGTTAAAAAAACCTTGTAGGAACTCTTCCTTTTCGAGTTGAAAGGTGAAGTTCCTGCTTTTTAACAGACATTTATATCAACAAAGAAAATAAGTAAAGTACAATTTACGATCCACTTATCATCTAGAGAATGTCTTCGACAATTCTCAAATCACTTCATATTTACATTTACAACTCTTCTATTTCAGAAAAAAAACTTTTTTATCTAGCTGACTATCAGCTTTTTTCAAAAAAGTTACCCTAACTCACTTAGCACTTCCAAGTAATTTCCTTACCTTTGTATCCCGTAACCATAGTTTTATAAATACCCAAATTTGTTCTTCTCTTGTGTATTTATGAAGCGTCCATGAGCATTCGTTCATCGGAATATTCACAATTCAATCTTATATTACAATGTCAGGTAAAGGGCAACCTAAAACCGCAAAATACATTTTCGTTACGGGCGGTGTGACTTCATCATTGGGCAAAGGTATTGTTGCCTCCTCATTAGCAAAACTACTTCAAGCCAGAGGGCTTTCAGTAACTATTCAAAAATTTGATCCCTATATCAATATTGATCCAGGAACACTGAATCCTTATGAGCATGGAGAATGTTATGTGACTAACGACGGAGCAGAAACAGACTTAGACTTAGGGCACTATGAGCGTTTCTTGGGCGTACCAACGTCTCAAGCCAATAACATTACTACAGGTAGAATTTACAATAACGTGATTACCAAAGAACGCCGTGGCGATTATTTGGGAAAAACAGTTCAGGTAGTTCCACATATCACAGACGAGATCAAAAGAAGTATTTTGTTATTAGGTGAAACAGGTGAATACGACATCGTAATGACCGAAATCGGTGGTTGCGTTGGTGATATCGAATCGCTTCCTTTCATTGAGGCTGCTCGTCAGTTGAAATGGGATTTAGGCGATAGCAATACCTTATTCATTCACTTAACCTTGATTCCATACTTAGCGTCAGCAGGTGAATTAAAAACAAAACCTACTCAACACTCTGTTCGCCAATTATCTCAATTAGGGATTCAACCAGACATCATTGTTTGTAGAACCGAACACAGCATTCCACAAGAAATGCGTCGCAAAATAGCCCTATTCTGTAACGTATCTTCGAACGATGTAATTGAATCTAAAGACGCTGAAACCATCTATGACGTACCGTTGTTGATGCGTAAAGAAAAACTAGATCAGCGTGCTTTATACAAATTAGATATTTATAACGACCGTGACGCAGACCTTGAACAATGGAAAGGTTTCTTGGGTCGTTTAAAGAACCCAACCGAACAAATTACCATTGGTCTTGTTGGAAAATACGTAGAATTAAAAGACTCTTACAAATCAATTGTAGAGGCGATGATTCATGCGGGAGCGGTTAACGAAACAAAAGTAAACCTCAGATGGATTGCTTCTGAAACCTTAATTGACGGCGAATACCAACATAAGTTAGAAGGATTAGATGGCATTTTGGTTGCTCCAGGCTTTGGAGAGCGAGGAATCGAAGGAAAAATCAATGCAGTACGTTATGCTCGTGAAAATAAAGTTCCTTTCTTCGGAATTTGTTTAGGGATGCAAAGTGCTGTTATTGAGTTTGCTCGTAACGTCTTAGGATTAGAAGATGCACACTCTTCGGAGATGAATCCAGATACGCAAAATCCAATCATTGACTTAATGGCAGACCAAAAAGACATTACCAACAAAGGAGGTACAATGCGTCTGGGTGCTTATGCTTGTAAATTGGAAAAAGGCTCGTTGATTCACCAAATTTATGGCAAAATCAACATCCAAGAAAGACACCGTCACCGTTACGAATTTAATAACAGCTACTTAGAAAGAATGCAAGCAGCAGGTATGATTGCAACGGGAATCAACCCTGATACTGGTTTGGTTGAAGCCGTTGAAATCAAAGATCATCCATTCTTTGTAGGGGTACAATTCCACCCAGAATACAAATCAACGGTAGCTAACCCTGCTCCATTGTTTGTGCATTTTGTGCGTGCAGCCCTTAAAAACTCAATTCCATTGATGAAAGGTACTTCTAAATAACCTTTTGTCACAAAAATACCATTCCTAATAAAGGATTTTGTAATTTTGCACCGCCACTATTTTTTGGCGGTGCTTTTTAATGAAACTCGATACATCGAGCTTTTAAATTTTAAAAAATAAATGGATAAGAATCAGGTTACGGGGATCTTTTTAATCCTAGCTATGCTATTGGGTTATCAATATTTTTTCGCCCCAAAAGATGAACCAACAAAACCATCAACGACTACAACGAAGGTTCAAGCAGCATCAAGCCCTGCTGCAACTGCTATCGCTACTGACACCTCTGCACTCAAGGCTGCTGCTGGAGATTTCGCTAAAGCTGCAGTAGGTTCAGCACAAGAACTTGTTCTCGAAAACAAAGACATCAAAGTGACTTTTTCGACTCAAGGAGGAAAAGTAAAACAGGTCGTTCTTAAAAACTACAAAACGTACAAAACATTTGTTGCGGAGAAAAATGACCCTTTAGTGATTTTTGACGATTCGTTCGACAAAGTAGAATTTAACTTGCCAACGACTAAAGGCAATGTTGATATTAATAAATTGTACTTTAACACTACTTCTAAAGGGGGAACTGTAGTAGCAGGTCAGAAAGGACAAGTAAGTTTTACCCTTCAATTAGGAGCAGGTCAAACAATTCAGCAAACGTATACCTTGGCTGATGCTGGTTTCATCGTTGACCAAGATGTTAAAATTACAGGATTAGACGGTTTCTTGAAAAACGAGGCTGTGACGATGAACTGGGTAGAAAACGTTCACGCAACAGAAAAAGATTTGAACGAAAACCGTAAAGCAACTGTCAATTATTTATACAACGAACACGACGATTTTGACCAATTATCGGAGAACCCAACAAGTGCCAACGATGCTACGTTGACAGAGCCTTTGAAATGGGTTTCGTTCAAGAAAAAGTACTTCTTGTCAGGTTTTATCACTAAAAATCAACCAATTGAAAAGGCTCAAGTATTTGCTACGCCAAACGTAGAAGATACTGTAAATATCAAAACGCTACGTGCAAACATGGTGTTGCCTTTGGCTGATTTGAAAGTTGGCAAAGGAAATTATCAGTGGTTCTTCGGGCCAAATGATTATAACCTCATCAAAGATGTAGCGCCAGGTTTTGGAAAGAACGTAAAGTTAAGTTACGATATTTTCTTACCGATTACTCGTTATGTATTCGTTCCTTTGTTCAATGTATTGGAAACGATTTTCAACAACTACGGTCTATTGATTATTGCGTTGGTATTAATTATCAAATTTGCCCTTCTTCCTTTGACATACAAGTCGTATGTGAGCATGGCGAAAATGAGAATTTTACAGCCAGAATTAAATGCGATTAAGGAGAAAGTAGGCGATGATGCGGCGAAGCAACAGCAAGCTCAAATGAAGTTATACGGTGAAGTAGGCGTAAGTCCGATGAGTGGTTGTGTGCCTGTATTGGCTACCATGCCGATTTTGATGGCGGTATTTATGTTATTCCCTAACTTAATTAACCTTCGTCAAAAACCTTTCTTATGGGCAAATGACTTATCGACGTTTGACTCAGTATTGAACTTACCTTTCAGCATTCCTATGTACGGAAACCACGTAAGTTTGTTTACTTTATTGATGACACTCTCAAGTTTGGCTTATGGGTATTATAACAACTTAAATACACCAGACCAAACAGGACAGCCAATTGATATGAAGAAAATGGCTTATGTAACTCCTGTTATCTTTATGTTTGTAATGAACTCACTTCCAGCAGGTATGAGTTTCTACTATTTCATCTCAAACATTGTAACGGTTTTACAACAAATTGGTATTCGTAAATTTGTGGATGAAGATAAAATCAAATCGATTTTAGAAGAAAACCGTAAGAAAATTGCAGCAGGGGGTGGTCCTAAAAAGTCTCGTTTCTCAGAATACCTTCAAAAGCAAATGAAAGCGGCAGAAGAAGCTCAGAAACAAGCCCCTCAAGCGAAGAAGAAGAAATAATTAAGTAAGGGATGCAAAATTATGAATTTCGAATATTGGATTTAATGTACTAGCTATTAGTCATTTATAACAAAGAAAGTTTTAACTAATTTTGTACGATTACTTACACAATTGTAATATATAAAAAGGAGAGCCGATGAGGACTCTCCTTTTTGATTTTCTGTAAATACAACCAGCGAATTACTCTATAAAATGCCCACAAAACTGAGCTTGGTTATCTAATATCTTCCCTCCTTTTCTAAAACCTAATCCACAAGCTTCGCCTGCAAAAAAAACGCCTGCCTGATAGCTTTTCCCTGATTCATCTTCTAAGAAAGGAACATATTCTTGGTAAATTTTGCGTTGCTCCCCATACTCTCCCTCTTTCTTTTCGCTCGTCGCACCAGAAGACTCAATGATACGGACATTCGCTCCTTCCCTTCCGAATAATACTTTTTCTACTGATTTCTTACCAACAAGAGGTTCGTCTTCACAAGCTAATAAAAGCGGATGATTCGGGAATAAATCCCATAAAACCTTCAGTATTGCCTTACTTTGGAAGAGAATTACGTAAGCAGGATTCAACACAATGGTTTTTCCAGAACAAACTAAATTGGTTAAAATGGTGGTCAATTGAGGCTCGTCCCAAGCAATATATTCCCAAGGAACAAGCTTAAACCAAAAGTCATAACGGGTATAAGTACCATCCTCGTTGGTTTTAAAAACACCTTCTTTTGCCGAAAAAACCACTTTTTCAATGTGCTGAAAGTCAACCTCAAAACCCGCTTCACTGGCTGCTTCGCTCAATACTAGCACATTGGTATCGTCCTCTGGATAGCCCTCCAAGGTAGAAACCAAGAGGTATCGCTCTTTATCAGGATTCCGTTCTGCGAGTTCATTAAATTGTTCTACCAACGATTCAAACAAGGTGTTAAATTGCTTCGTTTCTTCCAAATTATTGGCTTTAAGCATTGCCCATTGGACAATAGCCGTTTCAGGAATACAAGTGGCTGTATCAGCATTGAATTCAATCAATTTAATCGGTTGCCCGTCGATGCCACCCGCCAAATCGAAACGTCCATAGAGATGCCAATGATTATCATGTTCCCATGAATGCTCTATGAGAGGAATCAAGGTATCAGGAATTCCAAGCTGCTGGTATGCTTCGTTATCAATAACATACTGCCCCGCTTCGATAAACATATCATAAAGCTCGTTTGCAGCCTCATAGTAACGTTCCGCTTCCTGCTCAGAAATACGAACAATTTCATTTAATACATAAGGAAATTTATCCTCTCCCAGCATCCAGTTCCAATCGGTTTGGCTGAGTGATTTAAGGGCATCTATATCAAGTTTCTTCGAATTTATCATCAATTAATCAAGAGTTAAGAATGAGACGAGCTATGTGAAGAACTATGGAAGAATCCACTATGCCCTCCACTTGGATGACTTGAGATTGTTCGAGAAGAATTCACATGTTCGGTTGTGGTAGCTCTTGAACGATAGGCACTAGAACCCGTGTAAAAACGAGTTAAACCAGAACGATAGTGACTTCTTGAAGAACGATTACGGGAAGTGTCTCGACGAGATTCTTGCGTGTAATTATTATCCTGACTGGCATAATCACGCTCTGAGATAAACGAATTATAATTCGATTTACCCATTTTCCCCAGAAAATAGCCTAATCCTCCATAAAGCAATACATTCTCTAAGGAGTTATTTTTCCCGACTTCCGAGTAATGGTTGGCAATATGTTTATCAATCAGATTGGAAGCCTGAGTGGTCGATAGTTTTTGTGTAGTGCCATTCAAGTACGTAATGATAGCCCCACTACTATCTGCACTTACATTTTGTTCTTTCGTAATTTTAAAAACACCTTTCTCTGTTTCTTTAATATACGATAACACACCTGTCGAATAGGATTCAACCGTCTCTGTCTCATAGTCATCATAGCTTTCAGATGAACTATTCGAATTACAACTCTGTGTAAATGTGCCTAAGCCAAGTAACGCAAGCGAAATGCCGCTACTAATGGAGATATCCTTAATTTGTTTAATAAAGGGCTTTTGTAAAGTTGGTTTCATAAATACGTTTTTTTCTTCAAATTTAAGTAGGTCTACTCCGCTTTTTTCTTCTTTAGTAAGAACGGTAACACAGAAATAGGAACGGATATTTTACCCCTTCTTTACGAAATCCGTACCATTTCGATGTGCTCAATGCCATCTTCCAAATAAATATCTCCGCTCTGTTCAAAACCAAAAGAACCATAGAAGTTTTTAAGATACAATTGAGCACCTATCCGAATATCCCCTCCTCCAAATAACTCTTCTAATAACTTAATGGATGAGCTCATCAGCTCTCGTCCAACCCCATGTTTGCGTACTGAAGCAGCCGTAACCACTCGTCCAATAGATGCCTCAACAAAGGAAACTCCAGGGGGCACAAGGCGAGTATAGGCTACAATCTGTTGACTAGCCGTGTCGAATCCCATATAATGATACGAAACAATATCCTTTCCGTCCATGTCTTGAAAAGGGCAGTTTTGTTCTACCACAAAAACCTCTGAGCGTAACTGTAAAATTTGGTACAGTTCTGTTGTGGTTAAATGCTTAAAATGCTTGAGATACCAGTTGATGTTCATGAAGATTAAGGTTATTAGGTAAATTTCTATAAAGTTAAACACTTCATCTAAACAACAAGTACTTATCTTTGTAAAAATCCTTTGTTCTTATCAATTAAGGAAGTGCCATGCTTCTTTTTGATTACAAGGGATAGTCCGTTGTTTTACGAGATTATCACAACTGACTCCACCCACTCATTTGACACTTATACCATACATTTCTATGAGGTACATATTCTCTTGGATTTTCATTAGTCTTCTATTTTGCAACCTGAGTATTGCCCAAACTTCAGACTACGAAATACAGTATAAAAAAGCATTGCAGACTTTCAAAAAAAATGATTTTGAGAAAGCTCGCCTCGAATTTAATCAGGTTACTGTTGCCCGTGTGGAACATCAGTATATACCTTATGCGTACTATTTCAGTGCTTTATCATCCTTTAACCTCAGTAAGTATGTAGAGGCAAGAAGCACCCTACGAGTGCTGCTAAATCGGTTCACGACTTGGGAAAAACGAGACGATGCCACTCTCTTATTAACACAAAGTTATTTTGAAGAAAATGACTACATTGGAGGCATCATTGCAGCAAAGGGAGCAAGTACGCCAATAGGACAAGAGGAAATGCAACATATGAAGGCTTATTACATTCGTAAATTGCTTGATGTAAAAATTTTAAAAGACTTAAACAGTAAATTTCCTGACGATGGTCTCGTAACGAAACAATACAAAGATATTGTTTTAAGCAAAGGCGGAAACGTCAATAAAAGAGAACAGCAAAATAAGGGATATTTTAACTTTGGGGTATTATTGCCTTTTAATGCAAACGATGGTACTCGTTCTAAACGCTCTAATTATGCGATTGATATGTATCAGGGCATGAAGTTCGCCAAAGCCCAATTGCAAAAAGAAGGTATTTCGGTTAATTTCTTGGCGTATGATTTAGCCAATGACTCAGATTATATGATTGAATTATTAAACAATCATCCTTTCAAAAGCATTGATTTGTTCTTTGGCCCTCTTTATTCCGAAACGAATAAACTTGCTATGGCTTATTGTCAAGAAAATAACATCCCGCTTATCAACCCTATGTCCAACAATAAAAGCTTAACGGACAATTATCGCTTTTCTTTTTTAGCAGAACCTTCTTCGGTGATGCAAGCGAAAAAAGCAGCCAGTTTTGCTAGCGTTCAAGGATTCTCAGGTCGTACAGTAGCCATCTACTATACCGAAACAGCGAATGATTCAGCAATGGCTCATGCTTACCGCCAAGAAATTGAAAACATTGGCTACCGTGTTACCATTTTTGAAAAAATGAGAGCCAAAGCCGATTTCTTACTTGCTAAAAATCCTGACAATCAGTTAGGACACGTTTTTTTAGCAACCTCCGATAAAAAAGCTGGATTAGCCTTACTAGCAGCACTCAATAAATTGACAACCGAAATTCCGCTTATCTCCACAGAAGATGCTTTTTCAAGCAGTAGCTTAAGTTCTTCTTCTGTAAGTGGCAAAGAAATTTATTGTGTATCGCCCGAATACATGGACACAAGTAAACCAGAAACAGACCGTTTTCGTAAAGACTATTTGAATAAGGCAGGAATTCTTCCCTCCTATTATGTCTTACTAGGTTATGACCTCGGGCTTTTCTGGGGAAGATTGTTTGGCAAATATGGGTATGACCTTAGAAAAGGACTAGATGATGATGAAGCTTATAAGGGAGAGTATACTTTGTCGGGCTTCGATTATCGAGATTCTCAGGACAACCAAGTGTGTCCAATTACCACATTACGTAATTATAAATTTGTATTAGTAAAATAAGCCTGTACAAGCAGTAGCTTATGATTAGAACATGACAACACAAACTTCAGAACAACTTTTCCAAAGAGCCAAAGACTTTATTCCAGGAGGTGTAAACTCACCTGTAAGAGCATTCCGTGCAGTGGGAGGCAACCCAATTTTTATTAAATCAGCAAAGGGAGCGTACTTGTACGACGAAGATGGGAATTCTTATATTGAATTAATTAATTCTTGGGGGCCAATGATTTTAGGACATGCTCACGAATTGGTTGAAAAAGCGGTTGCGGATGCTATCCAATCAGGCTTTTCGTATGGAGCTCCTACTCGCAGAGAGGTTGAAATGGCAGAACTAATTGTTTCTATGGTTCCTTCTGTCGAAAAAGTCAGAATGGTAAACTCGGGTACAGAAGCCACGATGTCGGCTGTTCGGGTAGCTCGTGGGTACACAGGAAAAGATAAAATTATCAAGTTTGAGGGTAATTATCATGGACATGGAGATTCCTTTTTAATAGCAGCAGGTTCGGGAGTAGCAACATTCGGGAGCCCAGACTCGCCAGGTGTAACCAAAGGCGTAGCCAACGATACCTTAACAGCTCCCTATAACGATTTAGCGGCTGTCCAAACCCTTGTAGATGCTAACCGTGGTAATGTGGCTTGTATCATTCTTGAGCCTGTAGTAGGCAATATGGGACTAGTAAAACCTCTTGATGGATTCTTAGAAGGCTTACGTGCTATCTGTGATAAAGAAGGTATCGTCTTGATTTTTGATGAAGTGATGACGGGATTCCGTTTAGCAAAAGGTGGATTCCAAGAACGTTGTGGTGTAACGCCAGATATGACAACCATGGGCAAAATCATCGGTGGTGGTATGCCAGTGGGAGCTTATGGTGGGAAAAAAGAAATCATGGACTGTGTATCTCCAGCTGGCCCTGTCTATCAAGCAGGTACATTATCAGGAAATCCAATTGCTATGGCTGCTGGAAAAGCAATGTTAACCTACCTAAACGAGAACTCTTCAGTCTATACGCATTTAGACCGTGTAGGAGATACATTAATTCAAGGAATGAAAGCAAATATGACCAAATTGGGCTTAAATTACACGATAAACCACGTTGGTTCGATGTTTACGCTATTCTTTACTGAACAACAAGTAAATAATTTTGAGGATGCTAAAACCTCTAATACCGAATTATTTGGTAAGTATTTTCAAGCTATGCTAAAAAGAGGTATCTATCTTGCTCCTTCTCAGTACGAGTCGATGTTCCTTTCTACCGCCTTAACAGACGAACATATTCAGTTAATTTTAGAGGCTAATTACGAAAGCTTGAAAGAAATCATTGCTTAATTATGAGAGCTTATTCTATTATCATCCCTGTCTATAATCGACCCGACGAACTCGAAGAACTACTGGCTTGTTTAGTCACACAGACTTACCGCAACTTCGAAGTGGTTATTATTGAAGATGGTTCGGTAACGAAATGTGATAAGGTAGTGGATTCGTTTAGAGGACGATTGGACATCCGTTATTTTTATCAAGAAAATACGGGACAAGGTTTCGCTCGTAATGCAGGATTCGAGAAAGCGACAGGTGACTACTTTATTGTCCTAGATTCGGATGCACTAATTGAAAACAATTATCTTGAAATAGTTGAAAAACAATTAAACAGTGACTTTTTAGATTTGTATGGTGGTCCCGACAGAGACCACCATAACTTCTCCCCCATTCAAAAAGCCATTAGTTACTCCATGACTTCTTTATTTACAACGGGAGGCATTCGGGGAAGCAAAAAGAATTTAGGCGGAACATTCCACCCACGTTCGTTTAATATGGGGCTTTCGAGAGAAGTTTGGAAAAAGACCAACGGCTTTATCATTACCCGCATGGGCGAAGATATTGAGTTTAGTATTCGAGCCATTTCATTGGGCTTTAAATCAGGACTCATACCAGAAGCCTTTATTTACCATAAACGCAGAACGAGCTTCATTCAGTTTTATAAGCAGTTACGTTTTTTCGGTAAGGCTCGTATCAATATTAGTCGTTTTTTTCCGAAAGAATTAAAACTGGTGCATACCTTTCCAATGGTATTTACCTTAGCTTGTTTTTCTATCCCATTGTGTTTTTTAATTAACGAGACTCTTTTTCTACTAGCAATCAGTATTTTAGGAGTATATGTACTTTTGAATTTTGTAGATTCCAGTCTTAAAAATAAAAGTATTTATGTAGGCTTACTAAGTATTGTGGCCGTCTTTGTACAACTAATCGGTTATGGAATCGGCTTTATGAGTGAAGGCTGGAAAAAGCTTTTTGAAGAAAAAGACTATAAACAAACAGGTGAACAAATTGAATATCCGTCGTAACAAAAAAGCCAAGTCTTTCGAAAGACTTGGCTTTTTTGTTACATATATTTTGCAGGAACTAAGTGATTTTTAACATAATCCTCAACTCCTTCTTCCAACGTGGTGAAAGGTCTGTCGTAACCAATAGACTTTAGTTTCGACATATTCGCTTCGGTGAAATATTGATATTTATCTCGAATATCTTCTGGTGTGTCAATGAAAGAAATATTTTCGTCAACTCCTAATGCCTTAAATGTATTTTTCACGAGGTCTAAGAATGTACGAGCCTTTCCAGAACCAAGGTTATAAATACCCGAATTACGGCGGTGATGCATTAAGAAGGTACATACTTCCACAACATCTTTCACATATACAAAATCACGCATTTGCTCACCATCCTTAAATTCAGGATTATGAGAGCGGAACAACTTCATTCCTCCTGTTGCTTTAATTTGGTTAAACGTATGCCAGATTACCGATGCCATACGACCTTTATGGAATTCATTAGGGCCATAAACATTAAAAAACTTCAATCCAGCCCAGAAGAATGGTTTTTCCTCTTGTTGCAAAGCCCAAATATCAAAATCGTTCTTAGAATCTCCATACGGATTAAGCGGTTTCAATTGAGAAATTAAAGACTCATTATCGTCATATCCCAACTCACCCAAACCATAGGTAGCTGCCGAAGAAGCGTATACCAAAGGAATTTGGTAATCGTGACATTTCTTCCAAATCTTTTTTGAATAATTCAAATTCAATTTGTTAAAAATATCAATATTAAATTCTGTTGTATCTGTTCTCGCACCAATGTGAAAACAGAACTCAATTTCTTGGTAGTTATCATCCAACCACTCAAAAAAGTGTTCACGGTCAACACGCTCTTGAATGCGTTTGCCTTCAAGATTCTTGTTTTTTTGCTCGTCAGAAAAATCATCAACAGCAATGATATAATTGAAATTGTCTTGATTTAGTCGTTGAATCAAGCAACTTCCGATAAACCCTGCGGCACCTGTAACAATTATCATATTCCTGGACTAAGTGAGTGGTATTATGGGTCTGTTCACGAAAAACACAGATATCTTCTATACTATTTAGAAACTATCTAGTATGCAAAAATGGCTTTAATCGTAAATAACGCTTTTGTAATTAGAGAATTGTAAAGAAATTATAAACAATGGGCAAAACTACTCAAAGGTTTGGTCAAAACCAATACACTTAACATTGAAAAAATATAAATTTTCTAAGCTAATACAATAATTAAAAACTAATAAATAGGCATAGATGACTGATAACCAAAGAAAAAGAGTTATAAGAAGTTAAAAAAAATTGAATTAAATACAGACATACTTCTTCTTGAGAAGAGTCATATCAAGATACGAAAAAAAATCAATAATTAGGTAAATCACTACGAAATCGTATGTTTTTTAAGAAAACACAAGTAACTTTGTAGCCCGATAACAAGCACACTTTGCTATGTTTTCCCAAAGGATGCTTTACAGCTATTTCGCTGGCAAAACAATGTAGTTGATAGGACTAAAATCTTTGTATTTAGGACTGTTGACGAATAAATCAACTGAAAACAAATGGTACATGTAGTTCGTAAAGAACATTTTAATGCAGCTCACCGCCTGTATAATCCAAACTGGACTGAGGAAAAAAATCGTGAGGTGTTTGGTCCTTGTGCAAACGTCAATTGGCACGGGCATAATTTTGAGTTAATCGTTACTGTAAAAGGTATTCCAGACCCAGATACAGGTTTTGTCATTGACATGAAAGTGATGAGCCAAGTAATTAACGAAGAAATTATTCAGAAAGTAGATCATAAAAATTTAAACTTAGACGTTGATTTCATGCAAGGGAAAATGGCTAGTTGTGAAATTTTTGTCATGGAAATCTGGAAATTACTAGCTCCCAAATTGAATGCTGTCATTCCTAATGGGCATTTATACTGCCTTGAGTTAATTGAAACTCCAAAGAATTCCGTAAAATATTACGGTGAATAAAATACCCACAAGAAGCCCATCTGAATTTATCGATGGGCTTTTTTTAAACCACTTTCTCGAAGATTCATCCATAAAAGTTTGAAACACAGAGATATGATTTGGCGTTCCAACTGATACCTTTTAAAAATAACAGAACATTACAATCAGATGAAATATTATATCATTGCAGGAGAACGCTCTGGCGACCTACACGGTTCTAACTTAATTAAGGCAATCAAAGAACAAGATTCCGAAGCAGTGATTCGTGCTTGGGGAGGCGATATGATGCAAGAAGCAGGTGCAGACTTGGTGAAGCATTATCGGGATATTGCTTTTATGGGATTAGGAGAAGTGGTTAAAAACTTACCGACTATTCTGGGTTTACTTTCTTTTTGTAAAAAAGACATTCTTACCTTTCAACCCGATGCCGTCATTTTGATTGACTACGCTGGTTTTAATATGAAGATTGCCAAGTTTGCCAAAAAGAATGCGATCAAAACGTTCTACTACATTTCGCCAAAAGTGTGGGCTTGGAATCAGTCAAGAGCGTGGAATATTAAAAAATATGTAGATCGTCTTTTTGTAATTTTCCCTTTTGAAAAGGCATTTTTCAAGAAATACGACTACGAAGTTGATTACGTGGGCAATCCCCTTTTTGATGCCATTGCGGATTTTACGCCTAAAGAAAATTTCCGCAAAGAAGCTCGTGTTGGGCAAAAGCCTATTATTGCCCTTTTGCCAGGGAGCCGCTTACAAGAAGTGACGACCATGCTTCCGTTGATGCTTTCTCAAGTATATAATTTCCCTGATTATCAATTTGTGATTGGTGGGGTTTCGAATTTACCCAAAGAATTATATACCCGTTGGCTGTCGTTATTTCCTGTAAAAATTGTTTATGATGATGCCTATAATTTACTAACCGTTGCCGATGCCGCACTGGTGACTTCGGGAACAGCTACGCTAGAAACGGCTTTATTGAACGTCCCACAGGTGGTTTGTTACAAGGGAGGAGCCATTGCCGCAGCGTTGGCGAAACGCCTAATTAAAGTGCCATTTATCTCGCTTGTGAATTTAATCGCAGAGAAGGAAGTCGTACGAGAATTAATTCAACAACAACTAACTCCAGAAAACTTACAGGCAGAATTACATAAAATAACCCTTAATAAAGCAAGTCGCCAAGAACAACTTGACGGCTATGCACGCATCAAAGCTATTCTTGGCGAAAAAGGAGCTTCCCAAAAAGCGGGGGAGCTAATGGTTGGTTATTTGCGTTAGCTATTAAACTTATAGGGATAGTATGATAACATCCAATCCCTATAAGCTTTTTCAGAAAACTCATTCCTAAAAAGTCACCTCCATAAACGGATGGGGTGTAAAGCATAACACAAAAATCAACAGTGCCAACCAACCCAATACCTGACGTTTCCAGTCGAGGGGTTCATCTTCTTCTACATCGGGGTGATAGATACCCAATACTCTTCCCAAAAGAAACAAGAAAGGGAAAAAACCCGAAAACCCATGTTTGCTCTCAATAGCAGGAATCATACTCAAACCTAGTTGTAGTACGACAACCCCTAAACTAAGTATCCAAGCGGTGTATTTATTTTCGGGATTGATACGAGAAAAGCAGATTCTGAGTCCAAAAATATACAACAATAGCCACTGGAAAAAGTCAGCTTCGGAAGCATAATCAGCTTTTAACTGCCCAATCTGACGAATTGTTTGTACGGAGAATAAACCATATCCTGCATACAAAACAAACAATATGTAAATAAGAGGAGACACGACTTGAAAGCGTTTTTTACCAATCAATCCGTATAAAATATGCCCTCCATCTAATTGCCCAATTGGGAATAAATTTAAAGCGGTAAAAAACAATGCGAGGTATCCAGCCCAGATAAGTGGGTAATGCATTATTTCAAAATTAGGAGGTACTAACGCTGGATCAGCAACATAATTTTTGAAGAAACTAAATAATAGATTATCTCCTAAAACCAATTGACCACCAATCATTTTCTCATTTTTCATTACCTCCTCCGCATAATTAGCCCCATACTTTAGATAATCTGGGTGGATATGATAAATATAGTCTATTGGTGGTAAATGGGTAAAGCCGTACCAAAGAACACCAAACGCCACTACGAATCCAGCTAAAGGGCCTGCAATACCAATATCAAAATACTGCTTACGAGTGCGTGTACGGTCAAGAATACGAATCACGGCTCCCAAGGTACCAATACTCATCATAAAAGGTCCTAGCCACATCGGGATATAATAGGGCAAAGACGTTTTGATTTTATAGTATTGGGCCGTGAAATAATGACCAAATTCGTGTACGGTCAAAATTCCTAAAAAAGGAATCGAAAAGGCAAAACCTTGCCAAAAGTCTTCTGGAAAATGAAGTACATACGGCTCAGGGAGGAAAAAAAAGAATTTCCCCGTAATGGACTCTGCCCCCGATAAGGTGGTAGTCACTACTGTTGCCACAAAAAGGATTGCTTGTATTAAAATGGTTTTGTTTCTCACTGGATTACTTGGATTTCGCCCCAAATACGTCTAAAATGGTGTATTGATTAGGTATGATATGTGCTACTTGAATTCCCAATTGGGCTGCACCTTCAAGGTTTTCTAATTTATCATCTAAGAAAAGCGTCTCATTTGCCTCAAGTCCTGCTTCGTCCAATAACTGCTGATAAATGGATACATGAGGTTTTACTTTGCCCATCTCATAAGATAAGAACACTTTATCAAACAAATCGTTCAGATAACGTTCGCCTGTACATTTATACAAAATGCGTTCTACGTCAATAATATGAATATTACTAGTATTTGATAAAACAAAGGTTTTGTATTGACTACGCAAAGACTTTATCAAGGTAATTCGTTCTGGTTCAATGTCTAGCAATAAGGCAGAAAAAGCTTGGTCAATGGCTTCGTCAGTTGCTTCAATGGAGAGGTGACTGCGTAATAAGTCACGGAATTCAGCATCGGTATAATGCCCCATTTCGTAGTTGACCCAAAGGTTTTGTTCAGTAATAATTCGTTCCACCTCTTTTTCAGAAAATTTTGCTGATAATTCGGCGAGAGCAATATAGGTTTTAGGGAAATCAATATCAATGACTACATTTCCTAAATCGAAAACGATGTTTTTCATTTGATTATAATGTTGAGTTATTTTTAAATAGTATCAGATTGCGACACATAGTCTGCGACGCATAGTCAGAACGCCCTAATTATTCCTCTGTGTATCAAAGTTGTTTGGTATGGGCACTTCATGGTACTGTATATAAATTGGTTTAACGATATGCTGATAGTACTAAATTTATGGAAAGTAGCATGGAACTTATGTTGGTTCTATTCGCTCCAAAACCAAAATAAGTGGCTAGTACTAGACCAACCACTTATTCAGTTTTATTTTTTCAAAAATAGCTTAACATCTTATCCATTAGATAACTACGCCCATTTTAGAGAATTTATCAATACGCTGATTGATACGTTCTCTTTCGCTTAGTGCCGATAACTCAGCGATATTTTCTAAGATTACTTTCTTTACGGTATTGGCAGCAGCTTCATAGTTTAAATGAGAACCTCCTAACGGCTCAGGAATAATACCATCAATTAAGCCATTTCCTAACATATCGTTAGCAGTTAATTTCAACGCTTCTGCAGCTTGTTCCTTATAGTCCCAAGAACGCCATAAAATAGATGAACATGATTCTGGTGAAATTACTGAGTACCACGTGTTTTCTAACATCAATACTTTATCACCGATGGCAATACCCAATGCACCACCCGACGCACCTTCGCCAATGATGATACAAATAACAGGTACTTTCAACATAAACATATCACGGATATTACGAGCAATGGCTTCTCCTTGTCCTCTTTCTTCTGCTTCTAAACCAGGGAAAGCACCAGGCGTATCAATCAAGGTAACAATTGGCTTACCAAATTTCTCAGCCATTTTCATTAAACGTAATGCTTTACGATAGCCTTCTGGGTTTGGCATTCCGAAATTACGAAACTGACGCTCTTTGGTATTACGTCCTTTTTGTTGACCAATAATCATCACTGTTTGGTCAGCGATTTTACCGAATCCACCAATCATCGCATTGTCATCTGCAACTGTACGGTCGCCATGTAATTCAATAAATTCGTCACAAATGTGCTGAATGTAATCGAGTGTATAAGGGCGTTCAGGATGACGAGACAACTGAACTCTTTGCCAACGAGTTAGATTAGCAAACGTTTCCTTTTTTAAATCTTCGATGCTCTGTTCTAATTGAGAAGCAGCCGCAGAGACATCCACATTACTGTCGATTGCTAATTTTTTCATTTCTGCCAGCTTGGATTCCAATTCAGCTATTGGTTTTTCAAAATCTAAAAGTGTTCGCATAATATCTTTAGCAAGTATTTTCTTTAAGGTAATTATTCCCTCAAATTTTTGACATCGTGACACTTAGCCAGAAGCTCGTGCCTTGTTTGAGTACTTCTTTATTTGATAATCTACTAACTATCAATTAGTTAATCTAACTATAAGAATAGCGTTATCAAACTGGGTTATTTTCGAGATGCAATTTAGTCAAAAAGAAAATTGATTTAATGAAACCTACTGGATTTTTCCGTGAAATATCACCGATTAAAGAAGTGTATCTACAAAAAAAACAGGTTAATTCATTCAAAAAATTGGCGTAAAGGAGATATTATCGACTAAAAGCATACGACTATTCCCCGTATAAATTTCGACGGTGGTTATTTTTGCACTATTTTCACTAGGAATTATCCTAGCTTTGTTTCAACTTTTAGCCTTGAAATACGAAGACGTTATTAACAAGCCCAATGAGTCAATTTATTTTGTACCAAGGAGAATCTACCGAACTAAACGATTTTCCGTACATCGTTGAATTTGCTATTTATAAAATCCAACAAATTCAGCTCAACTCCTATCCGATAAAGGCACACGATGGTATTCATTTTTGTTTGGCTTCGGAAGGAAAATTTGAATGGGAAATCAATCAGGGAGAACAATTACTTTTTCCGAATGATCTCGTTGTGGCGTGTCCTTGGCAACTGTTAGGTAGTAAAAAAGGCTATTTTGAACTCGGCACGCTACATTGGATTACCATAAAGCCACTGGTTTTTGAGCCTTCGGGCGAATTAGTGCTAGGCAATTGGAGCGGCATTTCGGGCTTAGACCAACGCATAATTGGTAAAATTTTGTCTTTAAATCAAC
>JALRIJ010000169.1 GCA_023255485.1 Flectobacillus sp. | reverse complement strand
TGACAACCAATCGTTTTGATATGGTTTATAGCCCAACACCAATTAAGTTAAAAGGGCTAAATCCAACAAAGAATTACCGTGTAACCGAAATCAATCTATTCCCAGGTACAAGTTCTACCTTGAATGCTGATTTAGTATATTCGGGTGATTACTTGATGAATATAGGAGTTAATCCAGATATGGGACTGAAAAGAACCAGTGTGATTTTGGAGATTACCGAAGTAAAATAGTGGGCGTTTAAGTAGAATAAGTGGATTCTTAGTATCTTGCGTACAGAGAATCCACTTATTTTTTAAACAGGATAGTTTTTTTGAAAGATAGTTAATGAGGAACGTTTACGAGAAAATACAAGAGTTAGAAGATATTCCAACCTATTCAAAGCACGAACAATTAGTTCAAGGAATCATCAATGCCATTGATGAAAAATTACTGGTGCAGGGGCAAGCATTACCTTCGGTCAATAACATGATTAAGGAAATCGGTTTTGCTCGTGAAACCATCATGAAAGCCTATACCGATTTAAAAAATCGAGGTATCATTGAGTCTAAAAATCGCTTAGGCTATTTTGTGGCGAATGAAGATACCGACCAAACCCTAAAAGTGGCTTTACTAATGTTTGGTTTTGACACCTTTCAGGAAATTTTTTACCGTAATTTTCGAGAAGAATTAGGCGAAAATGTCCACTTAGATGTGTTCTTTCATCATAATAATATTGATGTTTTTGAAAATATTCTTAATCATGTGAAGGGTAAATATGGAATGTACGTCATTGCTCCAATTCCGCACCCCAAAACAGCGTCTATCCTAAAAGTTATTCCATTGAATAAATTTTTGATGATTGACCGTTTCGAGCAAATAGAAGGAGAGTATTCGTATGTGGCTCAGGAATTTGAAGAGTCTAGCTATCGGGTATTTGTGGAGTTATTGGAAGAAATTAGACGCTTTGGCCGAATGACTTTTTACTACCGTCCTGCTTCGATTATTCCTATTGAAATATTAAGGGCATTCAAACGATTCTATAAAGAATTTGGCGTAAAAGGGGAAATTAAAACGAAGTACGAGAAAGGGAGTTTGGAGAAAGGAATGGTCTATTTTACCCTAGACAATACCGATATTTTTGAAATGCTCAAAGACTGTAAAGACAAAGGCTTTAAATTAGGAGAAGATATGGCCCTGTTATCGCATAACGACGAACCTGTGAAGGAAATTATTTGGGATGGCATCACAACATTCTCGGTAGATTTTGGCGAAATGGGAAGAAAAGCCGCTCGCTTTGTCTTAACTCGTGAAAAGATACAGGAAATTCTGCCCACTGTGTTACACAAACGGAAGTCTTTGTAAAGTCCTTATAATGAATCATTTCCTGTAAAATAATGCCAACTTTTCAGCAATGGCTAGCAAAAGAAAACAGACTTCATCCGATTTTTTCTTAGGAAGTCGCAATCTGAGTTTTGTATTGGTAGGGAGCTTACTTTTTTTAAGTAATGTGAACGGGACGCAACTCGTAGGAGAAAATGAGTCGGTTTATACCAACAACATGGCGGTGATGGCATGGGGAGTAACCTCTGTTTTTGCCATGATGATTGTTTCGGAATTCTTTATGCCAATTTACCTAAAAAGTGGCATTACGACTACCCCCGAATTTTTAGAGCAACGTTTTGACAAAGCAACTCAGCAAATTGTGTCGCTGATTTTTTTGGTAAGTTACCTCGTTAATATGCTGCCTTCTGTGTTGTATAGTGGTGCTGTCGTTTTTAAAGGATTGTTTAATTGGTCTGCTTATTTCGCCATTAACGATTGGTATGTGTTAATCGGAATTGTCTGGTTTTTAGGGATTTCAGCAACTGGCTATGCCCTTGTGGGAGGAGTGAAAATATTAGCACTATCGGATACGTTGCTGGGAGTAGCCTTGTTAATTGGAGGTGTTAGTTTACCTTATTTTGGCATTAAAACTCTTGGAAACGGTGATTTACAGCAGGGGTTTACGGTACTGCTAAGTTCACACCAAGAGCATTTTAACGCTATTGGTACAAACACCGATGCCATTCCTTTCAGTACTATTTTTACGGGAATGCTCCTGATAAATCTCAACTATTGGGGGATGGAGCAATACATCGTTCAGCGTGCCTTATCTGCCAGAAACCTTGCCGAAAGCCAAAAGGGACTCGCTTTGGCTGCGGTAGGTAAATTACTGTCTCCGCTAATGTTGAATTTGCCTGGGATTATTGCCGTTCACTTATACCCCAATATTGCTAACAGTGCCGAGGCCTTTCCGAAATTGGCGGGAGATGTATTGCCTAGTATCTGTATTTTCTTCATTGCTTTTGCTATTTTAGGGGCTGCAATTACGGGTTTTAATGCAGGACTAACGAGCAGTAGTGCCCTTTTTGTCATGAATATCTATCAACCTTATTTTGTTAAAAAATATAAGACAGAACTCGTTGACGAACAGCAAATTAAGGTGGCAAAACGCTTTCAAATTATCGTAGCAATTATCGCTATGTGCATCGCTCCCTGTATCTATCTTGTAAAAGGAGGTTTTTACAACTATTTACAAATGGTAGGAAGTATTTTTAGCGTCCCTATTTTTACAGTTATTTTTGTAGGATTTGTTACGAAATCAACGCCCGCTTTGGCGGCTAAAGTGGGCTTAGTGTTTTTTGTAACGACTTACGTGTTACTACAATTCTTTTTTCACACAGGCATTCACTACCTTCATTTACTCGCTATATTATTTGTACTAACGGTTGGTTTGATGCTCTTACTAGGGAAATTATTCCCTAGAGAAACGCCCTTTGTATTAATTGATAAACAACGGGTAAATATTCAACCTTGGCGAACAAGGTATTTCTACTATGCCCTTCTGCTAACAGCCATGATGTTAATTTACTTCCTTTTTTCTCCTCTTGGATTGGCTAAATAAAAGGTAAATCATCGCTTTAGCTACGTGTTTTAATGCATATTTTTCAGAATAGCATCCCTACGCTGACCGTAGTAGATGAAATGTTTTGTATATTTATTCGTTACAAGAATTCGTTACTCTTGTAAGAAAATGGGTTTTTGTTTAGATTTTCATATCTAACACTTACGGTTTCTGAGTAAATAAATGATTTAAACTTAATCTAGCGTATGTTAAAAACACTCTCAAACAGCCTTAATGCAATCTTTAAGCCAGAACAACAAACAAGCTCTTCCGACCTTGGTGCTAAACCTATATGGGTTCGTAAATTGAAAGATATTTTTTTAATCGCTACGGGCATTTTGTCAGCGTCGTTTGGCTTTAAAGGTTTTCTATTAACCAATCATTTTATCGATGGGGGAGCGACAGGTATTTCTCTATTAATTTCTGAGCTCTTAGGCATTCCACTCTATTTGCTTTTGGTCGGTATTAATATTCCTTTTATCATATTGGGTTATCATATTCTAGGGAGATCATTTGCCGTCAAAACAAGTTTTGCCATTGCTGGGTTAGCCTTATGTGTCGCAACCGTTTCGTTTCCTGACGTTACGAAAGATAACTTATTAGTAGCCATTTTTGGTGGATTCTTTTTAGGGGCAGGTATCGGACTAGCCATGAGAGGAGGAGCCGTAATTGATGGTACGGAAGTATTGGCTATTTATTTAAGTAAAAAGTTTGGCACAACTATTGGCGATGTCATTATTGGTATTAATGTACTTATTTTTTCAACAGCGGCCTATTTTTTATCAGTAGAAGTAGCAATGTACTCCATGATTACGTATTTGGCGGCTTCAAAAACCTTAGATTTTTTAATTGAGGGGATAGAAGAATACATTGGCGTGACAATCATTGCTGAGAAAAGTGAAGAAATTAGAGAAATGATTATTGGTAAACTTGGCCGAGGGGTAACAATGTATAGTGGTAAACGAGGGTTTGGTAAACGAGGAGAACTAGCTGAAATCGATATTGTCTATACCGTTTTGACTCGACTAGAGTTGCGAAAATTAAATAGTGAAATTAATCGAATAGAGCCTACTGCTTTTGTGGTGATGAATAGTGTAAGAGATACAAAAGGAGGGATGATAAAGAAAAGACCACTTGCTCATTGAGTGCTTAAGAGAAGAAAAAAAGATTCCCAAACAAAAAAAGCAGACTCAGCGAGACTGCTTTTTTGAATTACACTTCATCAACAAACTAAAAACCAAATAAAACTACTTTTTATTCGTAGTCAATCCGATAATTCAAGAATAAAGGTAATTAGGAAATCTTTATTTGCCAAATTGTTTACCTTTAAAATTTCAGATAATTTGCTGTAGGAGAAGGACTCGAACCTCCACAGTGCAGTTAGGTATAGTACAAATCTGGTGGTCAACCCCAGTCTATCTTGCGATAGGCATTATGCTAACTTTATCCCTTATCACCACCCCCGAGACAGGAGGGCACGTCTGCCAAAATTTCATCATCCTACATTGTTGTGTCATTGTTTCTTTCAACTTGACAATGCAAAATTAATACACCAGATAGTATTTTGCAAATTTTTTAGAAAAAAAATATAAAATTTTAACTATTTTTAATAAAAGTCTGTTTTTTTTGATAATTTCATAAAAATAAACCGCTGACAATTGTTTTTTTTGACAATTTCTTAATCGCTTTTATGTTAAAGTGCCGAATACTTTCCTAAAAATAGGACTAATTGGTCTATAAAAACGAATAAAATGCTAGTCCTTATCAGTTTTTAAACGAAATAAAATGGAAAAAAATATCGAAGTGGACGAAATAGATTTGAAAATTTTAGGTCTATTGATGAGCGACGCCAAAATGCCCTATACCGAAGTGGGAAAACGAATCAATGTATCGGGAGGGACTGTCCATGTGCGAATGAACAAAATGGAGTCCCTCGGAATTGTGAAAGGTTCTCAATTGATTGTAGATCATACCAAGCTAGGTTGGGATATTTCGGCCTTTCTTGGTATCTATTTAGACAAAAGCTCCTTGTATGCAGAAGTAGCAGAACAGATGATGGCAATTCCTGAGGTGGTAAGTATCAATTACACAACGGGGATTTACTCCATTTTTGCTAAAATAGTTTGTCGGGATACCGTACACCTTCGAGAAGTCTTACACGACAAAATTCAGAAGGTTGTAGGGATTCAGCGTACAGAAACGTTTATCTCTTTAGAAGAATCTGTTAGTCGAAGCGTCCCTTTTGCATAGGCTATAGCCCGTTACTTTGCTCTTTTTTGGAAAAATTCTAAATAAGCCGAACTATTGTACTGTTTTTTTAGTTAATTTTGTAAGATAATAAGGGCTATCTTCAACCACAGCCTTTTGACTAACGATCAATAAAAACATGGCAAAAGAAGAAATTGATATACTAGAGGAAATCACCAGTTCGGAATATAAGTATGGTTTTGAAAGTCATTTTGAAACCGATGAGATTGCCGCTGGTTTAAACGAAGACGTAATCAGACAGATTTCGATTAAGAAAAATGAACCTGAATGGTTATTAGAATGGCGTTTAAAGGCTTTCCAAACATGGTTAACAATGGAAGAACCAAAATGGTCTAATGTCCATTACAAACCTGTTGATTACCAATCAATCAAGTATTATTCAGCTCCCGTTCAGAAAAAAACAGTGGAGTCATTGGATGATATTGATCCAGAATTACGTCGTACGTTCGAAAAATTAGGGATTTCATTAAACGAACAAAAACGCTTGTCGGGCGTAGCCGTTGATGCCGTTATTGACTCGGTTTCAGTTGCTACTACCTTTAAAAAAGATTTAGCAGAAAAGGGAATTATTTTCTGTTCTATTTCTGAAGCGGTTCATGAACATCCAGAATTAATTAAAAAATATTTAGGCTCTGTTGTACCCGTGAAAGACAATTTCTTCTCGGCATTAAATGCAGCGGTGTTTACAGATGGTTCATTCTGTTACATTCCTAAAGGCGTTCGTTGTCCGATGGAATTATCAACCTACTTCCGTATCAATGCGGCAGGTACTGGGCAGTTTGAACGTACTTTAATTGTTGCGGACGAAGGCTCGTATGTGAGCTACTTAGAAGGTTGTACGGCTCCAATGCGTGACGAAAACCAATTGCACGCAGCAGTAGTTGAAATTTTTGCTCACACAGATGCCGAAGTTAAATACTCGACAGTACAAAACTGGTACCCAGGTGACAAAGACGGAAAAGGTGGAATTTATAACTTCGTAACGAAACGTGGTATCTGTGACGGAGCAAATTCTAAAATCTCTTGGACTCAAGTAGAAACAGGTTCTGCAATCACATGGAAATATCCTTCGGTTATCTTAAAAGGAGATAATTCAATCGGAGAGTTCTATTCGGTAGCGGTGACCAATAACATGCAACAAGCAGATACTGGTACTAAAATGATTCATATCGGGAAAAATACTAAATCTCGTATCGTATCAAAAGGTATTTCAGCAGGTAAATCGCAAAATTCATATAGAGGTTTAGTAGAGATTATGAAGCGTGCCGATAACGCTCGCAACTTCTCGCAGTGTGATTCCCTATTAATGGGAGACCGTTGTGGTGCTCATACTTTCCCTTATATCGAAGTGAAAAATAATACGGCTACAGTAGAACATGAGGCAACAACTTCTAAAATTGGAGAAGACCAAATTTTCTACTGTAATCAACGTGGTATTTCTTCTGAGGCTGCCGTTGCTCTTATCGTAAACGGTTATGCAAAAGAAGTATTAAACCAACTACCAATGGAGTTCGCAGTAGAAGCACAAAAGCTACTTGCTGTATCTTTAGAAGGTTCTGTTGGATAATACCTAGAATTTAAACGGCTTCATTATTTCAAAAGGCTTCTGTTTGTCAAAACAGAAGCCTTTTACGTATATTTGTTATGTACCACAAAACACTAAAAATTACCCTTTCTATGAAGCTATTTCTAACAACCATTTTTGCCATTTTATCACTCGCTTCTTTTGGATTTACTCCTATTCACTATTTCCCCGGTTCGTATCAAGAAGCTCT
>JALRIJ010000168.1 GCA_023255485.1 Flectobacillus sp. | reverse complement strand
ATAACGAACCTCCTGTGTCCATTGGTCATGTCTCGAATTCCCTTGTGATTTTGACAATACCGATAAACCAATAAAGTCTCTATCGTTTGAAGGATCCCAGTTCCAATAACGCCATGCGGTAGTAGATGTTAACGTTCCTTTACCAATTTTAGCATCTACGTTGATAGAAGCACCACCAAAATCGTTGTTCACTTTCAAAGGAGAGTTTGCATCCGTGATACGGTCAAATGGATTTGTGGTGGGTAATTTATAGCCTAAATCGGCAATAATTGCATTGAATTGGCGGTAAGCCGCACGTTGAGTTGTTACAACCCCTGCAACTACCGTTGCATTTCCGTCTGGTCTTTGACGAGCGTTGTCTCCTGCAAACGTGATGTTTACGTGTTCTGAAGGAGTGTAAAGCAATTGAGCTCTGAAGCCTACGTTATTTAACGAGTTAGTTGGTTTTAGGGTCGTGGTATTGAAGATTGTACCATCTCTTTGTGTTCCAGAGAAGGACACTCTCGCTGCTAATTTCTTACTAATCGGTCCTGTGATAGACGCTTTTGCTTGAATATAGTTGTAATTACCATAGCTGGTCTCAAAACTTGCTCCAGGTGTAAAGCTGGCAGCTCTTGTGGTAATGTTAAATGCTCCCGCAGTAGTGTTTTTTCCAAATAACGTCCCTTGTGGGCCACGAAGTACCTCAATACGGTCAATGTCCACAAAGTCGATAGCCGTTGCTGCTGGTCTTGCATAATAAACCCCATCTACATAGAAACCTACCCCAGGGTCGATACCATCATTGGTTAATCCAAACGAAGAACCTAATCCACGAATATTCAAGGTAGTATTACGACCGTTAGAGGAATATAATTGAACCGAAGGAATTAATTCTTTTAAACGGTTAGGGTTAAATGCCCCTGCATCTTCCGCAGTTGCTCCTCTAATTACAGCAATCGGAATCGGAATGTCTTGAACAGACTCCTGACGACGTCTGGATGTAACCACTACGTCAGCCAATTGATTACTGAGTTCATCTAGTGAAATCTGAACTTTGTTCGTACTGATAACAACTTCTTTTTTCTGGTAACCCACATAAGAGACAATTACTGTAAAAGGCAGTTTTTGTCCTGTAATGAGGGCAAATTCCCCATTTGCATCTGTCGAAGCACCATTGGTTGTTCCTTTAATAACGACGGTTGCTCCAATAAGAATATCGTTGTTTCTTGAATCAACAACTTTTCCAGAAACGGTTGCATTGATAACAGGCTTATCTTGAGCCCAAGTAAGGATAGGTAAAATTATAGCCCATACGAGTAAGGTTGACTTTAAAAGTTGCTTCATTGTGTTATAGAAATTTTAGTTAAAATTAAGAGTTATTAAACAAACAGAATTAACTCTATGTATTTAATAGACTAATTTACTCTTAAAAAAAGCCTTCGGGTTTACCCTAAGACCTGTGATTATGTTGTTAATAAATAATGATGATGCAAGTTAAGTATTTTAATCTACAATATATATATAGTATATAGATTAAAAATTTATTGTTCTTTTTTTATTAAAAAAAATTCTTGAAATAGTATGATTTATACGTTTATAAATGGTTAATTTAAATCAAGGGTATTAAACCCTTATCCTAAGATCATATTTCTAGTTGCCGAATTTTGTATTTCACCTCGAGCATTTTTATTGGTAATAAAAACTGATTTACTTTACGAACTACTCTATTGTCTGCTCTTTCCCAGAAAATAGGGCTATCAACGTTTGCTGCATTAGTTTATCAATAGGTCAATTATAAAATCCCTAACCAAATAGCAAACTACTTTTGCCTTGAAACAATCGTGTAGTACCTCAACACATAGCCTCAAAAGAACCATTCATAGCCTTACTCGGTCGATAAAATAGCATTATTTGTGCGTTTTTCAAGAAGAAATAGAAATAAAAAGCAATGAGAGATTGCCTATTATCAGTTATTTTTGTATTCTTATTAATTTACAATTCTATGAATACAATCTCAAATGAAATTATCTTACAACACAAAGGGCAAACTCTTCTTTATGTTCAAATAGCGGAAGCTATTGCTCAAAAAATTGACAACGAAGAGTGGGAATGTGGCTATATGCTACCCTCCATCAATGTTTTTAGTGAAAAGTACAACGTTGCCAGAGCTACCGCCGAGAAGGCCTACAATCTCTTAAAACAACAAGGCTACATTAATGCGGTTGGGGGAAAAGGCTATTTCGTGGAAAACCGCCAAACTAGAAAGCCTAAAATTTTATTTATTTTTAATAAAATTAGTTCTTTCAAAAACATCATTTACTACAGTTTTTTAGAGCAACTTGGCGACCAAGCAATTGTAGATATGCAAATACATCATTATAACCCATTGGTGTTGAATAGTATTTTAGACAATAGCTTAGGTAAATACAATTACTATGTGATTATGCCCCACTTTGAGGAAGGAGCATCGCCAGAGAGCTATAAGCAAATCCTTCGGAGAATTCCATCTGAGTCATTGATTTTGCTGGATAAATGGATCGATGACTGTGGTACAGAACAAGGAGTTTATCAAAATTTTAAAGAAGATATTTATAATGCCCTCAACGAAGCCAAAACCCTAATTGGCAAGTATAAAAAGATGGTTCTCGTGTTTCCCGAACACCGTAATCACCCTTCTGAAATTATTCAAGGAGTTCAACAGTTTGTGTTAGAGAACAAAAAAGAGTTCTCGCTTTGTTCGAAAAGTAACCAAATTGAACTGGAAAAGAAAACGCTGTACCTCGCTCTTTTCGACGAAGATTTAGCCAAACTTATTAAGAAAAGTAAGCAAGATAATTTTAAATTAGGGAAAGATATTGGGATTCTTTCTTTCAATGAAACCGAGTTAAAAGAGGTTTTAGATATTTCGGTTGTTAGTACCGATTTTAACTTAATGGGACGTGCAGCCGCATCACTTATTTTATCTCGTAAACCTGCAAAAATTCAAAATCCCTTTACGCTAATTAAACGTAAATCGTTGTAAGTACCACGACATATTTAACCATATGGATATATAGAAAACATAGTTGTATAAAAAATGATAATCAATAATTTACGCTCACTGTAATCCTATATGATTCTTAAAATAAATATGTCTGATTACTTAACGATTATACTTTTAGCCATTTTTCAAGAAACAATAATATTCTTGAAAAATGGCTATTTTACTTTCTTGAAATTGTCAGAGCTTATACTCGTTCAATTACAACAGCATAACCCATCCCCACGCCTACACACATAGAGGCAAGGGCATAGCGTCCACCTGTGCGGGTAAGTTGATTGGTTGCTGCTTGAATAATACGAGTACCCGACATTCCAAGTGGATGCCCTATAGCAATTGCTCCTCCATTCGGATTGATACGAGCATCGTCGTCGTCTAGTCCTAAGTTACGAGATACAGCCAAACACTGAGCTGCAAAGGCTTCGTTAAACTCAATTACGTCCATATCTGCTAAGGTCAACCCTGCTTTTTTAAGGGCTTTTTGTGAAGCACCCACTGGCCCAATTCCCATAATACGAGGTTCAACTCCAACCACACCCGAACTCACAATACGAGCTTTAGGAATTAAATTAAAACGTTTTACCGCTTCTTCCGAAGCAATGTAGATAGCAGCGGCTCCGTCATTTAATCCCGAAGCATTCCCTGCGGTAACCGTTCCTCCTTCTTTTTTGAAAGCAGGACGCAATTGTCCTAATTTCTCTAAGCTACTATTGCCTTTAATAAATTCATCTTTATCAAAAACAGTGACAACACCCTTACGATCAGTGATTTCGACACCAATAATTTCTTCTGCTAAAATACCAGCTTGTTGGGCCGCAAAAGCCTTTTGTTGCGAACGGTAGGCAAATAAATCTTGGTCTTCACGACTAATGTTGTACAATTCTACTAAATTTTCAGCCGTAATACCCATGACATCCGTTCCGTACATTTTTTGCATGAGCGGATTGACAAAACGCCATCCAAAACTCGAATCAAATAATTGGGTATCGCCACCAAAGGGTTTTGAACTTTTGGACATTACCAAAGGACCACGAGTCATGTGTTCCATTCCTCCCGCAATCAAGACATCGCCATCCCCTGCTTTAATGGCACGACTGGCATTAATTACAGCCGACATCCCCGATGAACACAAGCGGTTAACGGTTTCGCCTGGCACTGTATAGGGTAAACCCGCCAACAATAAAGCCATACGAGCTACGTTACGATTGTCTTCACCTGCCTGGTTATGACAACCCAAAATCACGTCTTCGATTTCTTCTAAAGGAATATTCGGATTACGTTTGATTAATTCTTTGATTGGCAAAGCTGCCAAATCGTCTGCCCGAACGGGCGACAAACTACCGCCAAAACTCCCGATTGGAGTACGTACAGCGTCTATGATATATGCTTGTTTCATATGAATATTATTTTAAGCCATCAACTTTGAGTTGTGAACTTTAAGCTGATAGTATTGATTGTACTTTTATGGCTATTTGGGATTAGAGATTTCTAATATTGGATAAAATACGAGATACTAAGTAGTTATCAGTTTAATGTTCAAAGATTTCAATAAGTCACTATCATCTAATGACTTATTCTATATCTTGAGACAAAAATTATCATAAACTATTTATCAACGAGTACTTAATTCATTTAATAAAGCCGACATCAAAAATTTTATAATCCTTCTATATAACTAATTACTAATCTCTAATTACTTAATCAGCAAAAACAAATTTCATCAAGATAAATAAAAGTGAAGGACAAAAAAGACAGCCTAAACCTGTATAAAAAGTGGCGGTTAATGCACCGTAAGGCACTAATTTAGGGTCGGTTGCTGCCAAACCTGCTGATACCCCACTGGTTGTTCCCATCAATCCACCGTAAACCATTGCGGTATGAGGATTATTTAAACCGATGTATTTTGCAATAAAAGGCGTACCAATAGTTACAAAAACGGCTTTTATCACACCAGCCGCAATACTAAGAGCCATTACATCTGAACTTGCCCCGATAGCTGCACCCGTAACAGGGCCAACGATATAAGTACAAGCTCCAGCCCCGATGGTAGTTAAACTGATGGCATCGTGATAACCCCAAAATAACGCCACCACTACACCGCCAATAAAAGATAATACAATCCCTAAAAAAAGAGAGAGTACTCCTGCTAATCCAGTGCGTTTAATCACGATAAAACTTGCTCCCATTGCTGTGGAAGTAATGGCGAAGTCACGGAACATTGAACCACCCAAGACACCAAAACCTGAAAAGATTTTAATATCAGCAATGCCTTTTTCTCCGCCAGTAGCAACACCGCCAAAGTATGCCATGAGTAAACCAAAGATGATAGCAATGGCTGAGCCGGGAATTTTTTTATTTGTTGCTTTAACGGAGATAAGCTCTGAACAGTAAATGATAAGACTGACTACCAAAAAAGTAAAAACAATACCATTTTTTTCAAGAAACTTTGAAATGATTTCCATATTAGTCTATTTGAGAGCTTTTAGATATTTTAGCCAAAAAAGGAATGACAGCGATACAAATTAGTACAGGAACAATACCTGCCAGAATAGCCATAAAGCCACTGGAAACCGCCACTTTTACATTCTGTGTCGCCGACATCGCCACTACAATCGGTATGTACATCTGACTCCAGAATAAAATTCCTTTTTCGGTAGAAGTATCTAAATAATTCTTCTTCTTGAGCCAATCGTTGATGAGAATCAGTAAAATCATGGCAAAGCCAACGCCGCCAACATTGGCATCTACGCCAATTAATTTCCCGATAAACTCCCCAAAAATCTGCCCCACAACATAGCAAAAGGCTAATATGCCTACTCCGTAAATAATCATAGTTTGATAGTATAATGGTTAGTTATGAATTGTGAATGATGAATCAATGCTTTACGTAAAGATTGCTTTCGGGTTTCAACTTTATCCTGTTTTCCGAAATCTGAAATCCCAAATTGTTTTAAAACAGCTTCTTCAAGTCATTTTTAGTGACTTTGCCCATGGCATTTCTCGGTAATTCATTGGCGATTACATATTTTCGAGGTGCTTTATAGGCTGGCATTTTTTCTCTAATCCAAGTATTAAGTTCCTTTAAATCAATCTCTGGATAATTCACAATCAATACTCCTACTACTAATTCGCCCCATTCTTCGTTGGGAATACCTATTACACTACAATCGTTAATGTGCAGATGCGTTCGTAGTACTTCTTCAATTTCTAACGCTGAAATTTTATATCCACCCGATTTAATAATGTCGATAGAATCTCTTCCTAAAATTCTGAAATAGCCTTCTTCAACCACTGCGATATCACCCGTTTTAAACCAACCATCTTCGGTGAAAGTTTTCTGTGTCGCTTCTGGTTTGTTCCAGTACTCCAAGAATACATTTTTACCTTTGATTTGAATTTCTCCTGGTTGTCCTACTGCTACTTCTTGATTATTTTCGTCCACCAATCTGGCTTCTACGCCTGCAAGCGGTTTTCCTATATAGCCAGCTTTGCGTTCGCCACCGTAAGGATTACTGATACCCATTCCGATTTCAGTCATTCCGTATCTTTCCAATAAAGTATGCGTACTGATATGTTTCCATTTCTCCATCACAGAAACAGGTAAAGCCGCCGAACCAGAAACCATTAATCTAAATTTCGACAAAGTTTCGGTAAGTACTTCTTGCTCTGCTGTTGGGAGACTTTCCCAATAGGCAATCAGTTTGAAATAAATCGTTGGCACAGCCATAAACACATTGATTTTACCTTGTTGGAAAGCGGCAAAAACCCCTTCGGCTGAGAAAGAAGATAAAAATTCAACCGTAGCACCCGACCACAAAGCACAGGAAATAACATTGATAATGCCATGCACATGATGCAAAGGCAATACACAAAGAATATGGTCTTGCGAAGACCATTGCCAAGATTCAACCAAAGTAGAAACTTGAGCTTCAATATTGCTATGCGTAGTAACAACACCTTTG
>JALRIJ010000167.1 GCA_023255485.1 Flectobacillus sp. | reverse complement strand
AGGAGCGTTTATGTTCAGCGGTGAACATATCAATAAGAAAGTAAGTGTATTGTCGGGAGGGGAGAAGACCCGTTTGGCAATGGTGAAGTTATTGCTAGAACCAGTTAATTTATTGATTCTGGATGAGCCAACGAACCACCTTGATTTAAAGACGAAAGATATTTTGAAGGATGCTTTAAAAGCCTTTGAAGGAACAATTATCTTGATTTCTCACGACCGTGATTTCTTGGATGGCTTGGCAACGAAAGTCTTTGAATTTGGCAATAAGCGAGTAAAAGAACACTTAGAAGACATCAATGGTTTCTTGAGAAATAAAAAGATGGAAAACTTGAAAGAAATTGAACGTAAGTAAGGTCACTTCTTTTAGAGAGCGAATTACTTAGGGACTAAAAAGGGAGAAATCAATATGATTTCTCCCTTTTTACTTATTTTATACGTAACAAAATTCGCATTCTAGCGAAACCCTATTTAGCATAGCTGTTTCAGAACTATCATGTTCTTGACGAACAATGTCACTATTAATCCACAGAAGACCATTTTTACTTTTGTACTTGTAAATGAGTCCTTGGTTAAATAATTTATTCAACATCGAGCGTCCTTTCTCTTTTGAAGAACCTGTCAAGAAAGAGAACTCTTTTTCAGTCATTGTCGGAAACTTTACAAATAATTCAGCAGGGCTTAATTCGATAGCTTTTTTCTGAGCCGTTGGGATATACGCTAAAAGTGTATTTTCAAACTCTTCGTAGTCATGTACGCCTTTGATTAAGATGTCGTCTTGTTGCTCACCTGAGAAAATAAAGGTAGGAAAACGATAAACATTTGACTGTTTGACTAACTCTAGATCTTGATCAAATAGTTCTTTGGCCTGTCCATTCATGTCATTGAGTAACTTACAGACATTTAAACCCGCTTCCTCAGCAGCTTCCTCAATATAAATCCATTTGGCAATATTTTTCTTTTCCAAGAAAATCATTTCTTGAATTCTTCTCAAAAAAGCGAGTGCTTTATCATGCGATTGTAACTCAGCTGCTTTGAATGCAATGGAAGGAGGGAAAGAAGAATGACAAGGGTCTTCTAGCCAAACTTCACCATTGAGTGGCATATCAAATTGCTTTGATACGTCATTCCAAAGACGAGCTGCATCGCTTGGTTTCTTGATAATGCCTTTTTCATAATTTTCCCATGAGGGTAGTAGTCCACCCATAATGTATTGAATATCAAGGTAGTCCCCATATTCTAGTTTTAGTTTTCTTAATACAGGCTGACTCAGCCAACATGTAGAGCATATTGGATCTGTGAAATATTGAACCACCACTTTAGGGAAATTTTTGGGTGATTCTTGTACTGTAATAAGAGGAATTTCGGCTTCTTTCTGTTCTTTTGGATTAAGAAAGGATTTCTTTAAGTCTCGTCCCAATTTCGTTTGTTCTGCGATTGTATTAATTCGTAACTCGTAAAGATTATGAAAAGAATCTTGATGATTCGTGTATTTTTCTAATTGATCTGCTAATACCTTTGCATCGATAAGGGCATTTGTTGTTCCTGCGGAGGTAAAAGGCAGTGCTAAGTGAGCTGCATCTCCAATCAGTACAACATTATCTTTGTGGAATGAGTCCATCGGGTCAAAGTCTTTTGTTTGCCAGACATAACTTTGACTAAAATCATTTTTACTTAAAATTTCCTGAACAACAGGAGGGAAGTGTTTCATTAGTCCCCTTGTGAAATCGGCTAATGCTTCCGTAGAACCATTGGCTATATCGTTCTTTTGGGTATTAAACTGAATATACCACACCAGTTCATCGTGATGCGTAGGAATAAATCCAAAAGACAAGCCTTCTACATCACTTTGAAACTTAGTAAAGATACCTTCATACTGTTTGATGATACTAGGATCTTTTACGTTTCCTAAGATTTCTTTTACCTCTACTGCTGTGAAAGGTGTTTTTCCAAAAATGGCTTCTCTAACTTGAGAGTTACCGCCATCAGCTCCGACGAATATGTCGCCATATTCAATTTCGCCATTGGTAAATTCTACAGCAATAACTTTGCCGTTTTCGTAAATAAAGCGAGAAAAACAACGATTATAGTGAATTTTACTCTTATCTTTTATCAATTCATGGAGATAAGTAATCAAATCAATTCGGCGCATACACCTCCATGGTTCGATAGCCGACTCTAAGACCTGCTCGCCAGAAGGTCTATATAATTTAAAGGTACTAATTTCTTCTCCAAGATAATCAGCTATTTGTTTTCCAGATAATGCTTCTATTACGGCATAGCCTTCTGCGTGCATTAAAAACGAATTGCCACGAGTGGGAAGTTGAGCATTTCGTTCGTTGATGACAAAATCGACTCCTTGTTTTTGTAGAAAGCCAGCCAACGTTAAACCAGCAATACCACCGCCAATGATGATAATTTTCATAAATTTTAGAAAGTGAGCAAAGGGATTTAATAAAAATAAAGCGGGTAGGGCCTACTGTAATGATTGCTGAATACGTGAGAAGGCTTCCTCTAAAATTCCTTTTGAGGTTGCAAAACTAAGACGTACATGTCCTTCTGCTCCTTCACCAAACCATTCTTTTAGCCCGGGTACAACAGCTACTTTTGCTTTTGATAGTAAAAAATTGTGCATTTCACTACTGCTTTTTCCAGTAGCAGTAATGGTAGGGAAAGCAACATAGCAACCTTCTGGTGCAATACAATGAAACCCTTCTAGGGTGTTTAATTGGTTTACACAGAAGTCTCTCATAGCGTGCAAGTGATTCAAAAAATCAGTTAACCAATAACCACATTCATTAAGAGCTGTCGCCGCTGCTACTTGTCCGAGCGTATTTGCTCCATGAATAGTAGAATTGTGCAAAGAGGCAGCCATCAATAAATCGTAATGCTCTTTATTGGATGCGATGACCGCTCCAATACGCAGCCCAGCTAAGCCATAAGACTTACTAAATCCCGTGACAGTTACGGTTCTCTTCCGAATTTCAGGATTGAGGGAAGCAATGCTGGTAAATACGGAAGGAGCGAAGACAATGTCACTCCAAATTTCGTCAGATAAAATTATCAAATTGTATCGACAGGCAATTTCGCCTAATTGTAGTAATTCTTGTTTGGTAAATACCTTACCCGTTGGGTTTAAGGGATTACACAAACAGATAACACGAGTTTTGCTTGTAATTAGTTCCTCAAGTCGAGCAAAATTAACCGCTTCTTGCTGAGGAATGCCAAAAGGAATAGCTGTTGCTCCGACTGTCTCGACTGAGTACCTGAATAAGAAGTCAACAGGGTCGAAAACGATGGCTTCGTCGCCAGCCTTTAAAAAGGCCTTACAAATAACATAAATACCAAAAGCCGCACTGTCCACAGGGAACACGTGGTCTGGACTAGCAGGAATACCTCTTTTCACATTGAAAAAATTGGCAACACTCTCGTTGAAAAGTGTTAAGCCACTGGCAGCTCCGTAATTGAAATATCGTTCCTTTGAATAACGAGTAATTGCTTCAACGATTTCTGGGGCACATGGAAAATCAGGATCTGCAGCCGTAAGAGGAATCACTCCTTCTGGAATGGTTGCCCATCTTAGGTTAAAAGCTCGCTGTTTTAAAACCTCCAAATTAACCGATTCGTTTGTAAACTTCGAGCGTTCCATTTAAATAAATTAGAGTATGTCTTGAAATATGATACAGCAAGAAAATAATAAATCCCCATATATACAATATTATGCACTCATTTTTATTTTTACTCATTGGCTGTTTTTTTGTGGAAAAGAAGCCTTTTTAAAATTTATTTCCTATTTTTTTGGGAAGTTTGGGAAATTTACTATTTTTGTGTCTATGAACTACAAAGAAACGCAACACGAATTCATTCAGCTTTGGGGTAGCCTCGGTACAAATTGGGGTATTAATAAAGCAATGGCTCAAATTCATGCTCTATTACTGTCGGTTGAAAATCCTATTTCTACTGATGAAATAATGGAAGAGCTAAAGTTTTCCCGAAGTAATACAAATCTCAATGTCAGGGCTTTAATGGATTGGGGGCTGGTTTATAAGAAGCATATTCTAGGAGATAGAAAAGAATATTTTGTAGCTGAAAAAGATATGTGGGAAGTCGCCTTCAAAATTATCCGTGAACGAAGAAGGAGAGAAATAGAGCCTGTGGGCAAAGAACTGAAAGAACTGGCTGGTTTTTCTGCTACTACCTTTGAAGAAAAGAATTTTAAACTAGTTTTAGAGAACATTACAGAAGTTACCGAAAAACTAAATTCTTTTGCTGGGACGCTCGAAAAGCTTGATAAACTGAATATTATGAAATGGCTAATTAAAAGTTAGCCATTTTTTAAACAATTAATTTCCTAAAATTTTCGTAAATACAATAAAAATAAAATAATATGAGAAAGGGTAAACTTATAGGATATACGTTGTTACTAGACGCAGATTGCCCGATGTGTAACGTATATGCCCAAGCTTTTGAACATGCTGGCATGATCGAATCTTCTACTGCTGTGCCTTATCAGCTTGCTAATGATCAGCAAATAGCAGGTGTTGCGATGGAAAAAGCTCAAAACGAAATCGCACTGATTAATACTAATACGAAGGAAATATACTATGGGGTTGCGTCACTCGTACATATTTTAAGTACTCGACTTCCGTGGATTCAAAAAGTAGCCGCAAACTACTGGGTACAAAAGGCTTTAACACATCTCTATAAATTCATTTCGTTCAATCGCAAAGTGATTGTACCTACGGCAAGTCAAGAGGTTGTAAGGCGGTCTTGTATTCCTGATTTCCATTTGGGCTATCGAATGGCATATCTGCTTTTTGTTTTATTGACGAGTGCATACGTATTGTTTAACTATCTGGAACCGCTCAACGAAAGTATGGGTTTAGGCACAACCGTATATCGTGAATTGCTGATTTGCGGGGGGCAATTTGTATGGCAGAGCCTTATGTTAGGGCAGTTGACCCGACAAAAGAAAATGGAATATTTAGGTAATATGGCAACTGTTTCGTTGATCGGAACGCTGTTGTTACTACCTGTTTTGTGGTTACAGGCGGTAGTTGTATGCAATCCCTTTGTAGTAGGAGGGTATTTTATGCTGGTGGTCGGGTTGATGTTAAAAGAGCATACACGGCGTTGTCGTTTGTTGGAAATGGGCTGGGTTCCTACGCTTTCATGGTTAGGCTATCGCTTCTTTGTCTTGGTAATTCTTTATGTGTTGGCCTAGTAGATGAAAATAGTTATTGCAGGAGGTAGTGGTTTTCTAGGAAAATTACTACAGACTTATTGGAGAACAAAAGGGTACATGGTGTATGTATTGACCCGAAATCCGCAAAAGGAAGGGGATGTGTATTGGAATGCGACAGAGACAGGAGAATGGATAACGATACTTGAAGGAGCGGATGTCTTGATTAATTTGACAGGAAAATCAGTTGATTGTCGTTACACGTACCTGAATAAACGAGCTATTTTTCAGTCACGGATACAGAGTACTGTATTGTTAAGAGAAACGCTTGCTCAGTTAGAAAACCCTCCAAGATTATGGATTAATGCGAGTAGTGCAACGATTTATATTCATGCTGAACGACAAGAAATGGAGGAAGTTGCTGGCATTGTGGGGGATGATTTTTCAATGAATATTTGTAAGGATTGGGAACAGGCTTTTTTTGAGGGAGAATGTTCCTCGATTCGGAAAGTGGCGATACGAACATCGATTGTATTGGGGAATGGAGGAGGAGCTTTTCCGAAGATGAAACAACTGGCTCGATGGTATCTTGGAGGACATCAGGGAAGTGGACAGCAGTGGATGAGTTGGGTGCATGAACAGGACTTTTGTCGAGCAATAGATTTTATTATTCAGCAAGAAGGTATTTATGGAGTTCTCAATGTAACAGCTCCTGAGCCTATACAAAATAACGATTTTATGCAAGAACTCAGAGGTTGCTTAAGGGTATCCTTTGGGATGAATTCGCCCGTTTTTTTACTAGAAATAGCCTCTCTATTGATGCAGACAGAAACGGAACTATTATTAAAAAGTCGGAGGGTTGTTCCTCGTAAATTGACAGCGTTAGGGTTTGTTTTTCAGTTTCCAACAATAGCGGTAGCGTTGAAGCATTTGTGCTGATAAAGAAGTGAAAAATAACAACACCTTATCAGGTATCATTTTTATTATCTTTCCAGTTATACGGCGATTGAAGTTGCCGTATAACTGGAAAGATAATAAGTTAAGATGTTTAATTTTACTACTCAATTCGTATGCTTAAACAGCTATTGATTATTTACGAAGTCCGAGTTCTCTTAAACGTTCGTCTAAGAATTCTCCTGCTGTCATATCCGTATATTGCTTAGGGTGTTGATCGTCAATGCAGGAGCTTAGGCAACTTAAATCCATCTCCGAACGAGGGTGCATAAAGAAAGGGATTGAAAAGCGAGACGTTTTCATTTTTTCAAGAGGAGGGTTAACTACACGGTGAATCGTTGATTTTAAGCGATTGTTCGTTAAACGATCTAGCATATCGCCCACATTAACAATGATTTGTTCGGGGAGTGCCGTAATTGCAATCCACTTTCCGTCTCTTCTTAACACTTCTAGTCCATCAGCCGAAGCACCCATCAGTAAGGTAATCAGGTTAATATCACCGTGAGCGGCAGCCCTAACAGCATCGCTAGGTACCAATTCTGGTTGCTCAATTGGGAAATAATGTAACGCACGCAGGATACTGTCACCGTTGGCTACTTTTGCTTCAAAATAAAATTCGTCTAATTCCAGATACAAAGCAATAGCTCTTAAAAGCGTTTTTCCTGTTTGTTCAAAAATCTGATAGGTTTCTGTGCTATACGTTTCAAAATCAGGTAGTTCGCTAGGAAATACGTTATGGGGCATCGTTCCCGTAGGAGCAGGTTGCCCAACGTGATAAAACTCTTTTAAATCGGGGCGACTATGCCCTTTGGCTGTTTCTTTACCTTTGCCTACATAACCTCTTTGGCCAGAAAGTTCAGG
>JALRIJ010000166.1 GCA_023255485.1 Flectobacillus sp. | reverse complement strand
CGGAATCACAACCATCTTACCGTCGGGCTTTATTCCATCGGAAGACCAAGGGATGATTTATGCCATTATTCAAACCCCTCCAGGTTCAACGTTGGAGAGAACGAACGATATTTCGGGTAAACTCCAAGAAATCATTCAAAAAGAAGAAGGCGTACAATCGGTATCCTCTATTGCTGGTTATGAGGTACTTACCGAAGGTAGAGGTTCAAATGCAGGTACTTGTTTGATTAACTTAAAACCATGGGACGAACGCAAGCATTCGGTAGCGGAAATCATCTATGAGTTAGAAGAAAAAGCCAAAGAAATCCCTGGAGCCACCATTGAATTCTTCGATCCGCCAGCAGTGCCTGGTTATGGTGCGGCAGGTGGTTTTGCCCTACAACTATTGGACAAAACAAACTCGGGTGATTACAAGCAATTGGAACGAGTGAAAAACGATTTCATGAAAGAACTGGAAAAACGCAAAGAGCTAACGGGGTTATTTACCTTCTTTAGTGCCAATTATCCACAATATGAAATCGAAATCGACAACCAATTGGCGATGCAAAAAGGTGTTTCGATTGGGAATGCGATGAACACCCTATCCATTTTTATTGGTAGTACTTATGAGCTTGGTTTTATCAAATTCCAACGTTTCTTCAAAGTATTCGTGCAGTCGGCACCCGAATACAGACGACTACCGACGGATATTTTGAAATTATATGTAAAAAATAATCGGGATGAAATGGTTCCGTTCTCTGCCTTTATGCGCATCAAAAAAGTACAGGGAGCGAACGAAATTAACCACTACAACATGTACAATACAGCCGCCATCAGGGGGGCTCCTGCTAAAGGATACAGTAGTGGTGAAGCGATTAAAGTAATTCAAGAAGTAGCAAAAGAAACCCTTCCACAAGGTTTTGACATCGACTGGGCAGCCCTTTCAAAAGACGAAACCATGCGTGGAAACGAAGCAATCTACATTTTCCTTATCGTAGTTGTTTTTGTGTATTTTGTACTTGGAGCTCAGTATGAAAGCTTTATCATTCCATTAGCCGTTATTTTCTCGTTACCAGCGGGTATTTTCGGTTCGTTTTTATTATTGAAATTAATGGGATTAGCCAACGACATTTATGCCCAAGTTGGCTTGGTAATGTTGGTCGGTTTACTCGGGAAGAATGCCGTCTTGATTGTAGAATTTGCCATGATGAAACACAAAGAAGGCTTCACCGTATTAGAGGCAGCCATCGAAGGAGCAAAAGTACGTTTCCGCCCTATCTTGATGACCTCGTTTGCCTTCATTGCGGGTTTAATTCCGTTGATTCTTGCTCACGGAGCGGGAGCAATCGGGAACAAAACCATTGGAGCGTCGGCACTTGGAGGGATGTTATTCGGAACGGTATTCGGCGTAATCATCGTACCGGGGCTGTACTACATTTTTGGTACACTCGCCGACGGCAGAAAACTCATTAAAAATGAAGATGACGATCCATTATCGGAAGACTTTGTCCACGCAATCGACAGTTTTCCACAACCCGAAGCAGAATAATGAAAACAAGAAGCAAAAATATCAGTCATAAATGCCTAGGATTTTTTGTCTTAGCATTATCGGTTTCGGCTTGTGTCGTACCCGTAAACATTGTAGAAAAGAAGGTTAGTAAGTACACCCCTGAGCGTTTCAAAAACGCTCAGGACTCTACCAACACCGCCAAAACCGTGTGGAGAAACTATTTTACTGACCCTAATTTAGTTTCGTTGATTGACACCGCACTGCACAACAACCAAGAGTTAAACATCACTTTGCAAGAAATAGAAATTGCCCAAAACGAAATCATGAGTCGTAAAGGGGAATACCTACCTTTTGTCAACTTAGGCGGTGGGGCTGGTGTTGAAAAAGCTTCTCGCTATACCAGTCAAGGAGCAAGCGATGCCAACTCTGAAATCAGACCTGGGGTAGAAACGCCAGAAGTATTGCCCAATATGTATGTAGGAGCGTTTGCCCATTGGGAGGTCGATATTTGGCATAAATTACGCAATGCCAAAAAGGTAGCCGTAACCAATTATCTAGGTTCTATCGAAGGAAAGAATTTCTTGGTTACTAACCTTGTAGCCGAAATTGCAAACTCCTATTACGAACTGATGGCCTTGGATAACCAGCTCGACATCGTTCAAAAAAACATTCAAATTTTGAACAATGCCTTAGCCATTATCAAGCAGGAAAAGGATGCAGCCAAAGTAACCGAATTGGCAGTACGTAGGTTTGAAGCCGAAGTCTTTAAAACCCAGAGTCTTCAGTACGAAATTCAGCAGCAAATTATCGTGACCGAAAATCGCATTAATTTTCTGGTAGGGAGATACCCACAGCACGTACCACGTAGCTCCTCGAATTTCAACGACCTAGTCCCTACGAAAATATACGCAGGAGTACCGTCGCAATTACTCGAAAATCGTCCTGACATCAAACAAGCTGAATTGAGATTGGAAGCCGCTAAACTAGACATTAGCATAGCCAAAGCCAATTTTTATCCTTCGTTGGGACTGTCGGCAGGCTTAGGGTTTAGTTCGTACAATCCATTATACTTAGCAAATATCCCACAGGCGTTATTAGCCTCTTTGGCAGGCGACTTAGCAGGGCCCTTGATTAACAAAAATGCTATTACTGCCACGTATAAAAATGCCAGTGCCAAGCAAATACAGGCCGTTTATAATTACGAACGAACCCTGTTGAATGCCTACATCGAAGTAGCCAATCAGTTATCCAACATTGATAACCTAGATAAAAAATACACGATGAAAAGCAATCAAGTACAAGCACTAACCCAATCGACCGACATCTCCATCAAGTTATTCAAATCAGCCCGAGCTGACTACATGGAAGTTTTGTTAACCCAACGAGATGTACTCGATTCAAAGATTGAATTAGTAGAGACCAAAATGAAGCAAATGAATGCCCTAGTGAACACCTACCGAGCACTCGGTGGCGGTTGGAATTAACTAGCAAATTGAAACCTTCTCCCTCAATGACGTTGTTGTTGGGGGAGTTTTTTTGGTGGGAAGTCGTTGTTTGTGTATTCACTAACAACCATGAAATAGTTCATACGAAGAAAATGTCAGTGAAGACACTGACAATGGCAGAGGGAAGAAATCCGCCAAGTGTCAGTTGGCAGAAAGCTGTCGCTGAACAGATAAAACAAAATCCACAGAAACATTCGCTAATTTTGCACTCTGTTCTACTGTCAAGCCCATAGATAGAGCGTTTGTTATCGTTTCTGTTTTTACAGCTAAGTTTTCAGCTTCTCTTGCTTGTTTTATTTTTCTACTCTCAGCTTTTACAGATTCGGCATTACGAGCAATTAAAATCTCTAATGATGCTTTTTCGTCAGGTGTCATTTTACGACTGTCCAACTCGTCAATAGCGACTTTCAGCCAATCCTCATCCCAAAATTTAGGAAATTGTATAGGATTGGTAAATGTATGAGTATGTATCGTCTTCATCGTATATATCAGTTTTTGTAAATCTGTTTGACAATCAACTTCTTGCAACGTAAATTTATCTAATTCTACCGTTATAAATGTCATTTGGTCGTCAAAAAGTTCGCCTTGCTCATTTCGCAGGTTTGCAACGGTATGAAATTGAGGATAGGGTAAAATATCATTTGCTAAAATAGCCACGCAATAGATTTTTGTTAGTGTCCCATAGTCAAATTTTCCTCGTTTTACCATTGCGTTAAACTTATGCAATGCGTAAAACTTCATACGTTGTACAAAATACGGAGCATCACCATATTGCATTTCTACGATGAAATGATTATCATTTTCGTCAGTGCAAGCTAAATCAAAAATACCACTACGTCCGTCTTGGGTTATGCCCTCAAAGGTATTCTTATCAAATTTAACTTCTTTTATAGGTACTTCTGACTTGATAAGTGCTTGCAATGCCTTACGCAAGAAAAGCGTATTTGCCTCATTACCAAAAGTAGCTTTGAATCCATAATCCGAGATTATTGGAATAAATATTTGGTCGTCTGTATATAGTGCTTCCATGAAGCAAAGTTAGAAAATTTACTTGATTTTGTTTTAATAAGTTAATAGTTAGCCCGTTAATTAAAACAGTATATAACACACTTTCCGAAGGGCATCTCGAATAGCAGAAGTTGAATTGTTCAATAAAAGTGCTCCTAAAGTCCTAAGACGGATGTTAATTTACCTTTGAGTGTTTCGGCATTAAATGGTTTTCTAATGACGTTGTTGACACCAGCCTTCTTGGCAGCGATGATACTTTCAGTTGAAGTGTTACTTTCATCAAATACCATCACAAAGGGTAAATTACATAACTCAGAATCATTGCGAATAGTCTTTAATAAATCTAGCCCTGTTTGTGGGTGTAAAGAGTCATTACAAAGGATTAGACCATACTTATTTTGTTTGAGTTCAATAAGTGCAGTTTCTGCATTTGAGGCTTCACTAACATCAGTAAGCTTAAGTTGTGTTAATAAATTTTTCATGATTCTACGCATTGTGGCAGAATCATCTACTATGAGGATTTTCATAAAATGGATATTTTAAATGAGATAGTAAATTTTACCACTTTCAATTCAGAAAGTATGGGCACGAAAAATCTGATAAGTATATTGATAGCGAATATACTTATAATTGAATAACATTTTTAAAAATATGCCTTAATTTAAGGTATGAAATTTATGACAAAAAACATGAGTCATCCTTAATTTTAGGATTGGGATTTCCCACGAAATTGTCAGTGTAGACAATGGCAGAGAATAGTCCAAGTTGCAAACTTGAACTAGTACAACCTATTTTATCTTACTTACAGCCTTCTTCAATCTCTTCAATAAAGGACAATACTTTTTCTAATACGATTTGTTGATTTTGCCCTTCTTTGTACATTTCTAAGTGGTTGAAAGAAAAACTTTCGGAGGTTAATCTAGGCAAATAATACCGCCATCCCATATCTGATGAATAGGAGTTTTCCCCTGAAACCAACAAGTGGGCATTGATGTCCATCGACTTAAAGGGATAGCATTCTACGACTACCTTTGTTTGAGCATAATCATAAAGCTGTTGCTTTTCAAAATCACTGGTTATCAACCTATTAATTACTCTTTTCTTACGAGAATTGAAGGCTGCTGTGAGCACAGTTCCTAGTCCTAGATGAGTTACTCGTTTTATAAAATTATCTATCCGAAGGCGAGCCATTCCTCTAAAATTACGGCTGATATTCCAAGAGTCCATAATAAAGAAATGGAGGGTGTCTTGCGGATATCTTTGGGCTAACTGATTGAGCATATAAAAGGCTACATGATCGCCAGAGCAATGCCCAATAAAGACTTTATGTTTTCCTTTCTCAAAGATTTTCTTATCGATGGTGTTGGCAATATTTTCAAGACAAATGTCTTCTTTCTTCCACGTTTCAACTTTTGGATAATCCATTAGGGTCAAGGGAACGTGGCTACCCAACACTCGCAAAAACGCTCGGGTTTCGGGAATCATTCCTTTGATAGGTGGAAAGGCATATACATGAATCAGGTCATCTGCTGGGATGGTTGCTGACGCTGTGGTCTTACCTAAAAGTTGCTTGAGTTGTGTTTCAATGCCACTCGGCTTCATGGCATCGTGAATCCACTCATTAGGAAATTCAATGCCAAATTCCTGCTCTACTTTCACGATAAAATTGACGGCTTCTAGGGAACTCCCTCCTCCCATTTTCCAAGTCAAATCGTTTTTAAAAGAGTCATAAGAAGCATACTGACACCAAAGGTTTAACAATCGCTCTTTGATATACAAAGGTTCACCTATCGAGAGTACCTCCTCTTGAGATTTTGCTCTCTTTTCTCTTTCGATATGCTCTTTTTCAAGCCCTCGCAACGCTTGGTAGTCTAGTTTAAAATTGCTCAAATAAGGCATTTTTTCAAGCAAATATAAAAAAGAGGGGAACATCTGAGCAGATAGACTATCAGCGAGTTTGTGTTTTACTTCTTCTAATGAAATAGCTCCTTGCAAGGCAATATAGGCAACAATCTTACTTGTTTCATCCTGATTTCTGACTAAGACGGCAGCATCTGCTACCCCTGCTATGGCTCTGATATTGGCTTCAATTTCTCCAATTTCAACTCGAAAACCATTGATTTTAACTTGTCCATCTCGCCTCCCTTTGAACTCCAATAGTCCTCTGGTATTGATAAGCCCCCAATCTCCTGTTTTTACGGTTCTACTGCCATCATCGTGTAAGATAAACTGTTGTTGAGTGAGTTGTTCATCTTTCCAATAGCCTAAGGCACAGTACTTACTTCTCACCTGAATTTCCCCCAGTACCTCTTCTGCTTGCACGATTCCGTTTTCGTTCACGAGGGTCATTTTACGGTCATCAACGGCATAGCCTACAGGTACCACGCCATCGGCTATTTCCGTCTGCTTATCGATAAACCACTGGCGATAAATGGTCGCATTTTCGGTAGAGCCAATGCCTACGTACACCCTACAAGTAGCCGAAAAAAGTTGTTTATAGAGGTCAATATCTTGTTTGAAAATCTTATCTCCCGCCAAATAAATCAATCGCACCGAGTTGAAGGTCTGCATGGTTCTACAAGCCAAGCCCGTCCTAAAAATACTAGGGATAGAATGATAAATCGTCAAGGCATTTTGCTCTACAAAATCAGGAATCGTACTAACTCCTTGCTGTTGTAGGTTGTGAATATACAGTGTTGCACCCGTTAACAATGCCCCATAAATATCTCGTATCGCCCCATTTACGCTGGGCGAATACAGCAAACTTAGTCTGTCGTCAGCCGTAATCTGAGCACTATTGATGTACTGCATCACATCGTGCAAGAGATTTCGTTGGTTCTGAAAAACGCCCTTCGGCTGTCCTGTAGAGCCTGAGGTATAAAGAATATAGGCTAAACTTGCTGGATTTTTTGCATACGAGATACGAGCAACCAAAGGCCAGTTTGGGTTAAACTCAATCAGTTCATACGAATCGTCTAGGTCAAAGGCTTGTGCCAAAGATGCCTGACTAATCAAT